>DATDGH010000076.1:0-6079 GCA_036522215.1 Candidatus Angelobacter sp.
CGAGCGTGAAATTGCTCCTCACGTCATGGAGTGGGACGAAGCCTGCCACTATCCCATGAAAATCATTAAAGAGCTGGGCAAGATGGGCGTAATGGGAATCCTCTTTCCCACAGAGTACGGCGGCGCCGGTCTGGGCTACGTGGAGTATGTGATTGCCGTGGAGGAGCTCTCGCGCGTGGATGGTTCGGTAGGCATCACCGTAGCCGCGCATAATTCCCTTTGCACGAACCACATTTTTGAGAGTGGCAACGAAGAACAGAAGCGCAAGTATGTGCCCAAGCTGGCATCCGGCGAGTTTATCGGCGCCTGGGGCCTGACTGAGCCTGGTTCAGGTTCCGATGCCGGTGGCGCACGCATGAGCGCCCTACGTAAAGATGGCGGCTGGGTGCTGAATGGAGCCAAGACATTCATCACCAACGGCCACCACGCGGACGTGATCGTTGTAATCGCAGTCACCGACAAGACGGCGCACACCCACGGTCTTTCCGCCTTCGTGGTGGAGAAAGGAACTAAAGGTTTCCGTCCCGGCAAGAAAGAGAACAAACTCGGCCTGCGCGCCAGTGATACTTCAGAATTGATCTTTGAGGACTGCTGGGTGCCTCGGGAAGCCCTGCTGGGGAAAGAAGGCGACGGCTTTATTGACGCCATGCGGGTGCTGGATGGTGGACGCATTTCCATCGCCGCCCTCGGTCTGGGCATGGCCCAGGGCGCGTATGAAGCAGCGCTGAAATACTCCAAGCAACGCAAGCAATTCGGCAAGAGCATCAGCGAATTCCAGGCCATACAATGGAAACTAGCGGACATGGCCACGGAGATTGATGCAGCCCGCCTGTTGACCATGCGCGCGGCAAGCATGAAAGACGCCGGCCAGAAAACCACTCTGGAATCGTCTATGGCCAAGCTTTACACGGGAGAAGTCGCCGTGAAATGCGCCAATGAGTGTGTGCAGATCCATGGAGGCTACGGATTTATCAAGGACTATCCGGCGGAAAAGTATTACCGCGACGTAAAGCTGTGCACCATCGGTGAAGGCACCAGCGAGATCCAGCGGCTGGTGATTGCCAGACAGATCCTCAGGGACTAGTCGCATCGGATCATTGCAGGAATCACGTCAGGGGAAAAACCGGTTGACCATTTTTTGACACAGATTTCATCATTGCGAATCAGTTGGAACAGAGCCATCAGTGATAGGGTTGGGGCTGATTCACGCAACGAGGAACTTTGGGCGTAACCACCGAATCTTTAATTCAGAATTGGGTAGAACGCATCCGCAGCGGCGACCCGCGGGCGCTGGCGCGCGCTATCACTGCGATTGAGAATGGTTCGCCTGAAGCGGGAGGGCTGCTGCGACAATTGTTCCCCTACACTGGCAAAGCCAGTTTGATCGGAATCACCGGTGCGCCGGGAGCCGGCAAGAGCACTCTGGTGGACCACCTGGCTCGCGAGTACCGCAAGCAGGAACGCACAGTAGGCGTGGTGGCTGTGGATCCTACTAGCCCTTTCAGTGGCGGCGCCATTCTGGGAGACCGCATTCGCATGCTGGCGCATCACGCCGATTCGGGAATCTTTATCCGCAGCATGGCTACGCGCGGATTCCTCGGCGGCTTGGCCCGCACAACTACGGATGTAGTCACCGCCCTTGACGCTAGCGGCAAAGACATTATCTTGATTGAGACGGTCGGCGTGGGCCAGGATGAGGTCGATGTGGTTCGCCTTAGCGATGTTACCGTGCTGATGCTGGTGCCGGGCATGGGTGATGATGTTCAGAGCATCAAGGCAGGTATCATGGAGATTGCGGACATTTTTGTCATCAACAAGAGTGACCACGAAGGCGCCGATCGCGTGGAGCGGGAGATACGCGCGATGCAGAGTCTGGCCATGCGTAAAGACCGTTGGACTCCTCCGATCGTGAAGACAGTGGCGACGGAAGGAACCGGCATTCCCGGTCTGGCCGCGGCGATTGAGAATTACGAGAATTTTTTGCAGCAGCAAAATCTTTTATTGAAGAAGAAGATCAGCAATTGGCGGGAGCGGCTGGTGGAAATGCTTCGCGATGCCCTGCTGGATCGCCTGTTGAGCGAAAGCCTGCCCCAGGATGAACTATCCCGCCTGGCAACAGAAGTGGCCGAGCATCGTCGCGATCCATATTCGCTGGTAGAAGAAATTGTCGGCAAGTTTGCAAAATGCGACTCATAATTTTTTTTATCTGTAGTTCGCGTTGAGCGTGAATTCGTGGCTAAGAGGTTTCGCCGTTGCTTTTGACCTGGAAGCCAGCAGCCAGGAGCTAGCAGCTTTGTTCACCATCGACCATCTCGGCATTGCCGTGAAATCGCTGACCCAGGCGCGCAAGTTTTACGAGAGGCTTGGACTGGCAGTTGTGTCGGAAGAGGTGATTGATCATGAAAAAGTGCGAGTAGGCATGATTCCCGTAGGCGAGAGCCGGATTGAATTGCTGGAAGCTACTGGCCCGGATTCGGTCATCGCCAGGTTTGTGGCCAAACGCGGCGAGGGGCTGCATCATGTCGCCATACATGTTCCTGATCTCACTCACGCCATTGAGACTCTGAAGGCCTCCGGCACTCGTTTTATTTCAGAAGAGATCAAGGTGGGTGCCGGTGGCCATCTGTATGTGTTCGTGCATCCGCAGAGTGCCGGCGGAGTCCTGGTCGAGCTGGTGCAGGAGCAACCAGAAGGCGTTTGAGTCACTTCAGGCCATGTCGCTAAGGTAAGAATGTGCTCTTCCTCTCCATCGATACCTCCGGCAAATCCGGCGGCATTACGCTTGCCGAAGGTGCTGCGGATTCTTTTCAAATCATTGAATCCGCTCCCATTGTGGGAGGGACTTTTTCGGCGCAATTGGTCCCTGCATTGGCGTCCCTGCTGCGGAAAAACGGGTTTGCGGCAGGAGATCTGCGCGCGTTCGTCGCCGTTTCCGGACCGGGATCATTTACCGGATTGCGCGTCGGGTTGAGCGCCATCAAAGGACTGGCTGAGGTGCTGAGGCAGCCTATCGCAACTGTGTCGGTGTTGGAAACGTTAGCCATCTCGTCTGGCCCGCAGGGGAGAGTCATAGCGGCTCTCGATGCCGGTCGCGAAGAGATTTTCTTTGGCCTCTACAACATCTCCGCCGGGCGTGCCGCCACCCTATGTGAAAAACTGCTCTCCCGTCCGGAGTTCGCCCACGCGATCAAGGATGCGAACGCCCAGCGAATCGTCACCAGCGATCCACTCATTGCTGAGTTGGTTCGTACCGCTGGCTTGTCCGCCGTGGAGGTGGATCGGCCCGGAAGCGCGGATGCGGCGCAGATCGGATTACGGAAGCTTCTGGCAGGCGAGACTGTGGGCGTGGAGGAGCTGGATGCAAACTACATTCGCCGGTCGGATGCGGAAATATTCTCCAAGCCTGAATCGTCCCGTTAGGATTTAATTGCCCATGCTCCGCGTCCGCCCCGCAACGCCCGCCGATCTTTCCCGCATGATGGAAATCGCGCGGCATTCCGTGACCGCCGCACAATGGACACCAGAGCAATATGAACAAGCCTTCTCTTCCGTCCGCGTGACTATGGTGATTGAAGAGAACTTCATAGTGGCCGGATTTGTCGTCGGATGTGGCGCCGCGGGCGAATGGGAAATTGAAAACATCGCCGTCACCGGCGCCGCGCGCCGGCGCGGCCTGGGTTCTCGCCTTATGAGCGAATTTTTGCACCATATTCGCAGCAATGGAGCTATTGAGGTATGCCTGGAAGTGCGTGAATCCAACCTCGCCGCGCGCAAACTCTATGAAAAATGGGCCTTTACTGAAGCCGGCCGGCGGAAATCCTATTATCAGGACCCGCCGGAGGATGCCCTGTTACTAAAATTTTATTTTCCTGGTTAGAGCTGAAATTTGATTGAACCGGGAGGGCCCATATGCTAACTTTTTCTCATAACAAAGCAGGAGGTTCTTCCGGATGGTAGATTCCGTTCGTGAACAGCTTCTTGCCAGCCACGATGAATTTCGTCGGCTGGCTCAGGAACACGCCCAGTACTCACAACGCTTGGGTCTTCTCACCGAAAAACGATATTTGAGTGAAGACGAAAAAGTGGAAGAGGTGCGCCTGAAGAAGCTGAAACTGCGTATTAAAGATCAGATGGAGTCAATCGCGCAGCAGCACTATCGCGACGCGACGCACGTAGCCTAGGCTTCTGAACCATCAGTTTCTCCACCTGAGTTGCCTCAAACTCGGGAGGGAGGAATTTTATTCCCTCGCCGAGAGCCGGCAACCCATAAAAGACTGAATGAGATCCGTCCTACACGCTTAGACTCTTCTTGGTGGAAATCACAACTTCGCCGCTACCATTGCAATTGCGGCATCGGGAGCCCTTCTTATTGCGTCCGGAGCCGAGACACTTCGGACACTTCTTGGTCTTTATGACCGTCATTCAAGATGTCCCTTATGGATTTAGGGAAAGGAGTATAACACTCCCTGCCAGAGTCACAAGAAAATTGCTCCATTTTTTCGTGGAAACCGAAAAGTAAAGACCGCGGAGTCGATTGACTCTACGGCATCTTCAGTGTTGGGCGCCCTGTGAAGCGGGGTGCGCTAAGCCACCTCAGCGTCATCCTCCTCCGTAGACTTCTGCCCTGTTTCCGCAGACAACACTCGGTCGGCCAGTCGCAGGTAGTGGTTAATGGTTGCGCGCGTCTCTTCATCTTCCTGGGTAAGAGAGGGATCAGACGGGCGCGGAGCGCGTTCCTTGCCAAATCGGAATTTCGACCACAAAAATGACCGGAGAGGCATTGTGCCTATTCAAGTGGGCCGGCCATGACCACTAGGATTGTTCGATGTACTGCGGAACTTGGGAGTTGCTGCTGCTCACATAGCCGCAGCCAAGGGTTGGTCCGGATCTTCGTATTCCTCCAGAACGGCATGCACATGAAATGGAAGAACCTGGCTATTCACGATAGGACGGACCAGGTGAAAACGGACTTCGTCTCCACAGCGCTTGCAACGTGGGAACCGGGTATTGGCCAGCAATGCGGACTCATGCATCAATCGATGGGAGTTGTGCTCAACCCGATAAACGCCGCTTACAGGCACAACATCACCCGGAATAAACTGCATTTTTTCCCTAACTCCTATGCGGGCCCGCCGGGCGCATGAGCGGATCCCAACAGATGAAAGAGCCTAGTGGAATTATATGAATTCACTAAGATCTGTAAAGAATTCGTTCGCCTTAGCACCGAGGAGCTAAGGCTATCTTTGGCAACCGAACCAAACGTGGCGCAAGTTTCCCGCGCGCACAGAGGCCCGGGTTGCGGCAATTCGACTGTGAGATGCCCTCAAACCCATCGGGGATGGTTATTCGAAGGGGTCGGGCGATTCCAGCGCGCGGGATGCGCCCCAGGATGGATTTTCGCTAAGTTGAATGTTTCCTGAAGAGATGACTTAGATTCCCGAACCCGGGAGCCCACTCCTGACCCTTACATGAGGTTTCCTATCTCCTCGGAATACTCTTCCCCATAAACCGATGCCAGGGCAGCGGCCGCATCTTTGACCCTCTGGTAGGCATGGAGCAGGTCTACGCTTCCCGGAGTTCGCAGGCCGGCCATAGTGGCACAGGGGACCGCGGGCCATTTCTCGAACTGCACTACACTCCACAGCCAGATTTTTACCAGCGCGACTCGTGCCGCCACCAGGAAGGTGATGGCCTCACGATGCAGCGACAGCATCTTGTCCCGGGTTTCCCCATCGTATTCCGGCCCATGGCGCACCCTGTGTTGCCATTCTGTCTCACCCCATTGGTAGACGATGGTGACGTTGTGATGCAGATTGCGCAGGTACTCGCGGGCCAGGTCCATTCTGCTGCGCAGGACGCGCCGCGAGTTGCGGGAAGGCAGTGCTTCAGTCTCTTGGGCTGCGTCAAAGAGCCTTTTCACCGCGCCATGATTGATCGGACGCAGAAATTCCGGTACATCATCCCAGGTCCGCCTGGTGAACTGGGAGAGGCGCCTCAATAGGCAATAGAGGGCCGTTAACCCAATTGCCTCGGCCAGCATCACGATCAGCATAGCGTCCTTGCCCATTTTGGGAATGGT
>DATDGH010000077.1:0-4386 GCA_036522215.1 Candidatus Angelobacter sp.
GCCGCTCGAACCCAGTTATCAGGCAAAGAATTTATTTCGCCTGCCAGATACGCCGCGAGATCAGCCATCTCCGAGAAAGATATTTCGCCGGCAATATCCAGCACCTCTTGAAGCCGGATAGAGAGGTGTTCTGCATCCGGCGACTGGAACAGGAAGAGTTCGCAATCCTGTTTAGAGGAAATCAGGTTTTGCTCAAAGGTAGTGAATGATTTGCGGCGAACAGTATCGCAGGCCTCCAGCGTGACATGAGTGTTGATTCCGCCGAAGCCCATGGCGCTCACACCGGCGCGAACAGGCACATCATTCGGCCACAGTTCACCAGTTCGCAGAACGCGCAACGCGGCCCCTTCCGTCATCAATTCTGGGTGAGGAGTATCGCAGCCGGTAGTAGGAGGCATGACCCGGGCGCGTATCGCCATCGTGGCCTTGATCAGTCCGGCCACTCCAGCGGCGGCCTTGGTGTGCCCGATGTTGGCTTTGATGGATCCGATTGCTGCCGGCGCTGCTTGTGACTTGGCTTCACGCCGAGCCTGAGTGAGGGCTTGCAATTCTACGGCGTCGCCCACGGACGTTCCTGTTCCGTGTCCTTCAATATAAGAAACGGAATCGATGCCATATCCCGCGCGCTGGTAAGCGCGACGCAGTGCCAGCAGTTGGCCTGAGATTTCAGGACGTGTGATGCCGCCACTGCCATCGGAGGAGATGCCCCATCCACGCATGACTGCGTAAGGAGAACGCTGGTCCGCGATCGCCTCTTCATGGCGCATCAGCACCACCATGCCGCAACCTTCTCCCGGCCAGAAACCTTCCGAGTGAGCATCAAAGACGCGCATCTGTTTGGTTGCGAGAGCGCCGAGCTTGGAAAATCCGGCAAGTTCAAAGGGATCCAGACTCAGGTCAACGCCTCCGGCAATGGCAATATCAATGTCGCCACTCTCCAGAGCGGAACAGGCGGTAGCCACGGCCAGCAGACTGGAGGCGCAGGCCCCGTCAACGGTGTAGCCGCCGCCCTTCAGGTTGAAGTAATTGCAGATTCGTCCCGCAATGGTATTGGAAAGCCCGCCCGCCAAAGATTCTTCCGTCGTCGCTGGAAATGGAGTTTTGTAGAGCGCCTCAATTTCCTCCAGCAGTTTATGCAAATCGCCATTCTGAGTTTTCTTCTGCAGCACTGACGTTAGTACGCGGCGGAGGTAAGGCCAACGCAGTCGCAGCAGGTTGGCGCGGGAAAACTCTCCGGTCAGCGAGTTGCCGACGTAGACGCCCATGCGCTCGCGGCGGCTATCATCGGCATCAAGCAGCTTTGCGTCCTCCAGGGCTTGTGCGGCCACATCCAGCGCCAGCCAATGGACCAGGTCCGTGGATGCGAATGTCTCTTTCGATACCTGGAAGCGGACGCGATCAAACTCATAGTCTTCCAGCACCGCGGCAGTTCGCAGAGAAATGCGGTCCGCAGCCTGGCCCTCGGCAGAATAGTCATCCACACAAAGGCGGACCTCGGGTATGCGCCGGAAGGAGCGCCGTTGCGCCAGCGTGTTCTCCCACAACTGCCGCGGCGAACGTGCGTCCGGATAGCGACAGGCCATGCCGATAATGGCAATTGAACTCATAAACAAGCTGCTGGCCGCTGGCTACTGGCTTCTAGCTGTGGCTCTTGATCTTGGCCTTTCATAGTTGGGTTTGATTTTTTGGTGCTGGTGACCAGGGGGGCCTGGCAAACAGCCCAGGGACAAAGTCACAAAACCCAGCACCTGGAAGCTAGGAGCTGGCGGCTGTACTTAACTGGCGACGCCATGCGCAGGTGCAACCGGCCGGATGCGCTTCTCCCGTTGCCGGGAACATGTGGTAGTACATGCCGATAACCATAGGAATGAAGACAATGCTGTTATAGAAGAGGTGGAGTTCGACTCGGGGAATGAGCAGCTGAATGAGGCTGGTTGGCGCCGGCGATCCGAATAGGTTGTGATGGAAGGTAGCTTGGCCGATCAGCAATAGATGCTCAAAGTGGTGCCAGAACTGAATCACCAGGGCCAGGGTCCACCAGTTGCGCGAAACCCCGGTGAATCCCTTGCGCAGAACCCAGATTCCGATCAGCATGATGAATGCATAGCCGTAGTGCAATACTTCCGAATGGACCAGCCATGGAAAATACAAACCAAGGAATCCGCCGGCATGATGGGCGGGCCATCCAAGAACATAGATCTGCCACGCCTGGGCGATGTGTTCAGCCCAATGCCCCAGCACCACCACCATGAATGTCCACAGCGCCGCCTTGTGCCAGCGCGTGTTGATCTTTTCGTAGAAGCTTGAGTTGCTGCTTTTGACTGCTTGCATGGTTGCGGTGGAAGCATGCATAACGGATCTCCTCTTTTGGGTTCGGAAGCGGAGTTTGGAGTTCAAAAAGCGCGGTGGTCCCGGTCCAGTTGAGCCACCCACGCCGGAGGCCGATTAAATATTCCATGAAGGGGCAAAGTCTGTTGCAGCAGCGCCTGCCATTGTCGATAGGGGCAGGGATGGAGCGAGTTCAGTTGATGCAAAGCCTCGTCACATAGTGTGGATGCCGCTTCAGTACTGATGCCGCAGAGTGCTGTACAAGCCAATTCAGTGTGGTCGGCTGGAATGCCTGCAAGCGTTCGCGCCTTGGCTGCAAACGCCGCTCCCTGGGCCAGTGCTGGGCCGTAAGCAGCAGCACGCCAGCGGAGCTCCTCAAGCTCGGAACGGTTCATGCCGCCGGCATAGGCACAACCCAACCCGATGCCGCTCCAGGCATCGCCACGAAACTGTGACGCAAAGCTCGCGATGGTCTGGGCGATAAGGCGGGCGTCAGCGCCATTCACAAACCACAAGCTTCTTCCCAAACCCTGATAGAAAACGTGGCGGGCATTCTCAGAGAGTCGGCCGATTTTCCGCCGAAGGTCGCTCTGCCAGTGGAAGTAGCCTTCGTGGAATCCATACCCGTCGATTACCAGCCAGCGCAATAGTGGATGGAACTCACGGACAGCGAATTCGATGCGACGCCGCAGCCACGGAAGCCTGGCCAGGGCCCATCCCGCTCCTACATGGAGCATATAGATATGCAGTTTGCCCGGACCCGCAGCAAAGCGGGAAAATCTTTTTCTGTTCCAGGGGCTCAGGCCGTCGAGAAGTGCCAGCGCCATGGCAGCGCCTTCAAAAGCAAACCCCTGGTAGTCGGTTTCAATCTGGTGCAGCCGCTGGACTAGTTCTTCCTCATCGTTCTTCTGCAGTGCGGCATGGTAGCCTTGAAGGAATGTCCTGCCCACATGCTGCAAGCGTTTTCTCACGCTTGCTTTAGAGCAGATGAACCCGCGGCGCTCGAACTCCGTCTCACCGGAGTCAATCCTTAGTAAGCGATGAAGAATTCGCGACATTGGAGGAGTTGTTTGCTTTTTAGGAGCAGATCGGGTTGGTTATCCAGCTTCCTTATAGCTCTGCAACTCCGGCGTCAATGGCTCCAGGGAATCGAGATCTACCTCCACTACAAATCCACGCGAAATCGAATCCAGGCATACCACAACGCGAGTGCTATTATGTCTGCGCACCAGAACCCCCTGCATCCCGCAGAGCGCTCCGGTAACAATCCTGACCCGCTGTCCTATCGTGAGATGAGGATGGGGCATGGCGTTTCCATGTTGGATTCCCAGCCGGATCCAGCCGATTTCCTCTTCGGAAATCACTGCAGGAGAATTCTTGGTCCCAACCAGCGATACCACGTTGGGCAGCGTGACCACGCGCATCCTTTCGGAAAAGAGCAAACGCACAAAGACATACCCGGGAAACAATGGTTGCTCTAAAGTCACGCGCCGGTCTTTCCATTGCCGTACGGAACGGCAACAAGGAAGGAAGTGTTCAATCTCCTGATCTGCGAGCCGATGAACGGTCATCTTCTCCTGGTTAGCGCGAACAAACAGCACAAACCATTGTGGATGCAGCAAATGAACTGGCAAAGGATGTACGAACACGAGCGTCTCTCGGGCCAGGTATTCTTGTTGTTTATGGTGATGCAGCCGTAGCTTCGCCCCGTCACTTACAGGGCATATGTGACCCTAACCACTCTGGGAGACAAGGACAGAATCAGGTTCCCCTGCAACCTGGTTTCTTTGACTGTGGCACGTTGCGATTTGGCGTTCTGCCATTCTCGAGCAAACAACTGCTTAGGCCTTCAAGAAAGCTGTTTTCTGATTACCGGATGGGCCAGGAACCGAAAATCGCCTGCGAGATCATGTTTGTACAGCCTCAGAAGGCTTGCGGCAAACAAAGTATACCGCCCAAATAGTGTTCGCAATAAAAAACTATGATAAATATCTAAATTTTCTTTAACTGTCCCGAAATGGAACAGACCTGCCAGGTGTGCACCAGACATGAGGCAGT
>DATDGH010000078.1:0-29262 GCA_036522215.1 Candidatus Angelobacter sp.
GGAATCGCCGCCACGGTCGAATTCAACTGTTTGCGATTGCCCACTCGGTCATACAGCGGCAACGTATAGCTGATCGTGCAGTTCTGCGTGGCGACGGATCATCGCCCAGCAGCCGGACCCGGAAGTTGAGCGATTATGTCAGCGGTAGAGACAAAACAGCAATCGAAGCTCAAATGTGCGCGTTTTCCACCAAAGTGTCCGCCGATGATCGCTCCCGACCCATTCGAGGGTATCTTGCAACAAATAGACGCATCACCTTGCCATTCTTATCCTCAATCTCTAACGGCATTTCTTTCCCCCAACCGCCGTGCATCGTTGTAAACCACTGAGCATTCTGAAATGCTCGCGTCACTCCCACGATCTGATCAGCAGTCAGGACCCGATCCCCGATTGAACATTGAACGGATATCCGCTGGCTGCAGTCCGTGCAGGAATACGAACGTGCGGACCTGCGCGATGAACGGCACAGCAAACATGCACATGACAAGCGCCGCTACCACCACTAGCACATATACGAGTTTGTTGGTGCGTGCTCCCCGTATCCCCAGTCGTGCGAAAACAATGCTTAGGACTAAAACGAAGGCAACAACAGCGGTTTGCACAACTAGCGCTTTCGATCCGATCATTCACTACCTGTTTAGGAGAAATCAGGTACTCTGCGCCATCGCCGCCGCCAATACTGCCATAGCTTCTGCGATGGTTTCCGGACGCTTCCAAGCCGTAATATCGAGCAAGGTGGTATCTTTGTCATTCCATGCTCATGGAAGTTGTATACCAATTTTGTTCAGCGCTGAAGGTAACTGTCGACAGAAGCCACTGCCAAAACCACCGTGCTGGCCGAAATCCAGGACAGCTCCTTCCTGCCTGCGATAACGTCCGACAGAGAATATCTGTACTTTTCCGTTCTTTAACGTAATTTTCAGAGGCACCTCTTCTCCCCATCCTCCATGATTCACCAGAAACCAATCCACGTCATTCAGAGATGGGATCACCACCGCCAAGTCTTCTCGTCTGTCGATCTCCCGTTCGCCAACGCTGATCCTCGCCACCGATGACGTAGTCAGGTTGTAAAGGAAAAGGTGCAATTTGATTTCTTCGAAAGTTCTTATCGCCATCAGCAATGTCACTGCGCAGAAAATAATCGCAGAGTAGAAGTGACGCTGGCGCAGAAGCGCCTTCTGGCTATGAATCCCCTTAACGCTCCATGCCACGAACAGGACAAATAAAACCAGTGCGAAAATCTCAATTGCAAGCGCAAGTTTTCCTGGCATCCAGCCTCCCAAAACTCGATTTCAATTCTCGCAGAGCTTCAAAACGGCGATGGAACTCCCCTGGCAATTTGAAGTACACAGTTCCTGCAGTCTGAAGTGCTGTCCCGCTGTGAAATTTAACTGCTTGCGATTGCCGACCGCATCGTACTGATAGGAAATTGTACCGTTCTGGGAGGCGGCTGGGCGGCTGCGCTCCCGCACACGCTCTGCAGGTTGGTCAGGCGGTTCAACGAGTTGTAGGTATAGCTGGTCTGCACGCCGTTGAGATAAGCATAGCCGCTCAGGTTGCCCACTGCATCGTAGCTGTAGGCCGTTGTACCCGAGGCATCTTGCACCGTCGCCAGCCGGTTAGAGCTTCATGACTGCAGGTCACGTTGCCCCACCCTCAGCTCGCGGATGCACCGGCCATTGGCCTCCACCGTGAATCTCTTCAAGAGCCGCTTTGCGAAGGCCGGACCAGTGATCATCTATTGTTGATGCTACATCTATTGCTTCCTGCAGACGGTTCCAGCTCGCTAAAATTCGAGCACAACCGCGTAGTGTTTTACCCGCCTCGAAGTCTTGTGGTAGTGGCTTGGCAAGCTCAACCGCCAGCCGCAGCAGACTGAGAGCCTCATTTTTTGAGCCAAGCGTGAAAAGCGTGTCACTGATCTGCGCGAGGACGGCAGCACGTTCGTATGGGCATTCAATTGTTTGCGCACCTTCCACGGCCTGCCTAAAAATGTCCTTTGCCTCATCGGAGGAACCGTTCTTGATCAGAGCGCGCCCAACCTCAAACAGGGTATCAGCATGTTGTATCGTGCCACGAATTGCAGCAGAGTATCGCAATGCCTCTGCTAGATCTCCTCGAGCGGCAAGAAATTGCGCCATCCTGTCGAAGGTCCCGTCGCGATAATCGTTGTCCTCAATAGCATTGATATACTCATAGGCTTGGGTCGATCCATTACTCTGGAGAAGATCCATGGCCTTTTCATAGTAATTGTCGAATTCCGTTCGATAGTCACTCATAAATTTATGGCTTGGGAATCGGATTCTTAAGGAAATTTGTTTTCTCTTGTTTGATCCTCTTCGCAGCTGCTGCAAAACGTTCGGCGTAGCTGGTTGCCGTTTGTGGGCGGTTATCTGGCTCGCGCTCATGATCCACAACCGGGTAACAAAGTAATGTGGAGAGGTCTGTGCCGCCTAACCGATATCGAACTGGGAGCTATCATTGGCGTTCAACTTGTGGGTAAATGAAAGGTTCACATAACGCTCACACCAATTTGCTCAGTCCGCTATGTCTTGCGTCGGAAGTTTAATAGGTTGATCAACACACCCAAAACCACGGCCGACATCCCTATAATTATCAGAGTGGAGATCCAAGAATCGCCGCGATACGACTTGAACGCTGAACGTACCAGAAGAGCCTGGATACCCGTGAGGAAGATGAGACCTCCAGCGTCAAAAATCACTTCCTGTGGAGGCGTTTTTGGCTTACGCACGCGGCTCGAAGCGTACAATCGGACAACCAGGAGCACTTGCATCAGCATTACGATGCCGCATAGAACCACAGGAACCCACGCTCTATTCCAATCCATTTCTTCTCCTAAACACTACGGATTGAGAGAATCCAGTAAATCCAAATATTTCTGATCAGAAATGCCACCGGATAGGAGCGTCCTTACGCGCTCAATCAGGTCGCCTAAGGTTCCTAATGCCGCAGAAACATACGAAGTCACCAACCGATAGTCACTGGAGATCGCCACCACCTTACTGTTGTTGTGAGCTGGATAATCAATCACAGCTGTAATCAGTACCGCACCTACTGAACTTCACTGAGGAACGTAGCAGCTATATGCTTGATATCCTCGTTGTGATGATGCAGTCCTCTCTCGGCGATTGTGCGCCCGAGCTCCGGACTGACCTCGAAGAGAAGGTGCAGCAAGAGGCCAAACTCCTCCTCACTGGCGCGACTGAAGATAAGTTCTGCCTGTGGCTCAATATTCGCTACTACCCATCGTCGTGGCAAGCTGCAAATCGCGAGAAAAGCGTCTGTCCGGTATTTATTCGAAAAACAGGCCAGATCCACTAGAGCAGGCAACAAATCCTCTTTTTCCTTTGTGCTCAGATGGCCTATCAGTTCGAATGCAGCTCCTCGCTGCCCCGGTCGATCTAGGGCTTGGTGGACAAGATTGATCACAGGACCGCCATTCAACAGAGAAACACGCAGTCGATCTAATTCGTTTGCCAACCGAAGAAATTGTTCCCAACTCATATCACGCATACCTCATCGATTCTTCTTGCCTGCGAACGTGATCAAGGGCTAGAAAACGGACCATACGCAGAGCAGAACTTCTTTCTGGACCGCTCTTTTTTAGGCTCTCCTAGATCAGTGCCACAGGCTGCTCTCCGCAGGACACTTGAGAAACTGGGCGACGGCCTCCCGCGAACTTCGGTCGAGATCTAAGATTAATTGCCAAGACTCGTTACATTCAGCCATATTCTGCTTTTCCCAGGCATCAGGGCTTGTTGCCAGCAAGCTGCCACGGCAAGCGCAGAGATTTGTCAATGAACTGCTGGACTGGCATCCGTGCCAAGGGATAATCGTGTGATGAGTTTGCGCAAAGGGACTTCCTGGCTTGACGTCTTTTCCGTCAGCTATCACGCCTAATCCTGATGCGAGGACGTCAATGTTGGGATACGCGCGGACAAGTGAATCACCTTCAAGTTTATTGTTTAGAAGAGGTTCCTCCGTTGGTGCCAATAGCCTCCAGTACCTTCAGAAGATCTTCGTTGACGTCTTCAAAGGCGTGGTGATCATCGTAAATCAAGAGTCTTTTTTCGCCGTGGATATGCCCTAGATGGAATCGGATGGTGTTGCCATTTTTTGTTAGCACTTCGAGGTCCCCGCTTTCTGAATAGCTGGTATGTGAAGGGATGAACCAGCGCGAGGATTTCAAAGCCGACGTAAGCGCCGCCATCGAGCGTTCATCTGCAAATGTCTGTCCAGAGATTTTTATACTGCGGAGATTTCCAGGATCTAGGGTTGTAATCTCTCGATGTCCGTGCATTTGTTTAAACAGTCCACTTGTTCCCAGGAATCCCAGTCCGAACCCAACTGCCGCATAAAACAGAACCCAACCTGAGGTTCGATTGCGCCTCGTGAAAAAAACTACGAGCATACAGGCCCCGAATAGGATCGGAACCAAAGCCATCAGAATACGGGTTATCAAGGATGCTGTACCCCCATTGGTTATTTTATGGGTGTCTCGCCATAAAAGTAGTATTTAGTGATCGATGCACTCAGGCTGGATAGGATACCGCTGCCTCCGATGACAATTGAGTACGCGCCCGGCGTGCCATCACTCTTCGTTGAACTGCATACTTGGACGTTAGGCCCACGTGGCACTCCCGGGAACTTCACAGCAGCAACCTGCGCAGAGGCACAGAAGAAAGGTCCTGCATAATCTTCCGCGTGCTCGACATTCCACACCGCGCCCACATAGAACTCCGGCAGAGCTAATCCGGCGGGGTTAAGATCGATTGGCGGTGCGAATTCACCGGGCAGCGGACCGCCATTTCCGACCTTAAAGCCGGCTGAAACTCCCACATAGGCGTAAAACCATGCTAAGTTCTGAGAACGAGGAAAGAGTACGTCAACTCCTCCGACCCCTGCGGTAAACCCAAGACCGATGGCCAAGCCAGCCAGAAAGGGTGAGCTCTTGGGAATGAAATCTCCCAGACTGCGGCTTGTTTGGAAGCCAACCAATTTTGCATCAGGAAGCTTGGTGAATGCGTCCTTGGGCAACCTTGTAACCGCATTGTAAGCAGCGTAAGCAAAGATCCCGGTCGAAATAGTCAACCCTACTAAGGTCCCAATCACCCCTAGGGTAATGGACACGTCTGTCAAAGTCTGGTTTCCACTCGGGTCGATGCGATCGATGGGATTTGAGCCTGCATAGAGATATTTGTGAAGCGACATCGGAGCCTGTGGATCTCCCTCCCATGTATCCATGCTCCAGAATCGTCCGCTGCGCTCGTCGTAATACCGTGCCCGGTTGTAGTAAATGCCCACCGGTGGGTCGAACTGCTCTCCGGCGAAGAGATAATTGTTGGGCGTGGAACCCGTGGAAGAAATAAGATTGCCGAAGGCGTCGTAATCGTAGGTATCCGTCACGGCTCCGGTTGAGCTGGTGAGGAAGCGCACGCTACCGTGGCCATCGAAGCCATAAAAAGAAAGCTGCTGGCTACTAGCTACTAGCTTCTGGCTTATTAAGAAAAGCCCATAGCTGTACGTGCGACTGACGGCCCCACTTTGCAGTTCATCCATGACCTGGGCATAGCCGGTGAGGTTCTGGTCTGCCACCAGGTAGCTGGTAGTCACGCCGGCCACGGTTTCCTGCACCCGGTTGCCGTCTCCGTCGTAGCCGATCACCACACTATCGTGCCTCACCATGTGGTTTTCAAAGTCGTAGACGTTCCCAATCCCGCCGTTGTTGATGGTGTTGCCGTTGGCGTCGTAGCCGTCTGTGGTCAGGCGGTCGTTGGCGTCGTAGTTGAGCAGGCCAGAAGGAATGGCCGCTACGGTCGAGTTCAACTGCTTGCGATTACCGACCGCGTCATAGACATAGCTGATCGTGCCGTTCTGGGAGGCGGCGCCGGAAATGGTCTCTGAGGTCAGGCGATACAGATCGTCGTAGCCGTATTGCACCGTTCGGCCGCTCAGCTCGGTCACGCTCAGGCGGTTACCGGCCGCGCCCAGGGTGTAGGCGTAGCTGGCAATCGGCGTGCCGGGGGCTCCGCAGCTGGGGGCGGCTGCGCTCCCGCACATGCTCTGCATGTTGGTCAGGCGGTTCAACGAGTTGTAGGTATAGCTGGTCTGCACGCCGTTGGGATAAGCATAGCCGCCCAGGTTGCCCACCACATCGTAGCTGTAGGCCGTTGTACCCGAGGCATCTTGCACTGAGGCCAAGCGGTTCAGAGGGTCGTAACCGTAGGTCATGGAGGCCCCGCCCGTGTTGGAGGACTTGAGCGACAGCATGTTGCCGGCCGCGTCGTAGGCGTAGGTCAACGTCCCCAAGGGATTGGCCTTGGTTAGCAGCCGGTCGCGCTGATCGTAGGTGTACGCGGTAATGCCGGAGGCATCGCTCATGGTCGCCCGCCGCCCGGTGCTGGTGTAGGTGTAGCTGGCCTGGGTCGCGCCGCAGGCGCCACCCGCACAGGCACCGGTGGAGAAGAACGAATCTGCCGTCCTGGACAGCAGCCGGTTGACGGTGTCATAGGCGTAGGTGGTGGTATGGCCGTTGAAGTCCTTCTTCGAGGTCATATTCCCGGCAGCGTCATACCCGTACGATTCGCTCATGGCGTCACTGAGCGGCAGCGTGCGGCTGGTCCGCCGCCCAAGTTGATCATAGGCAAAGCTGGTTGCATGATTGTTGGCGTCTGTCTGGCCGATGCGGTTGCCCAACTCGTCATAGCCGTATTTCGTTATCTGGCCCAGCGCGTCGGTCACGGACGTGAGCCGACCGAGCGGGTCATAGCCGAACTGCGTAACCTTGCCCGCCTGGTCAGTCTTCGAACTCATTCGACCCAGCGAGTCATAATTTACCGAGTCCGTGGTGTGGTCCGGGTAAACGGTCTGCACACGGCGGTTGCTGGCATCATAGACGAACTGCGTGGTGTGGCTGAGCGCGTCGGTCATGGAGAGCTGGTTGCCCGCGGCATCGTAAGTGAAACTGGTTATATGATTAAGCGAGTCGGTGGTGGAGGTGCGCCGCCCGGCATCATCGTAGCCAATCTGGGTCACGTTCCCCAGCGCGTCAATCGTCTTGATCACCCTGCCAGCAGCGTCGTAGACGGTCTGCGTGTTCGAGCTATCCGCATAGGCAGTTTTGGTCAGCCGATTCAGAGCATCGTAGGTATACGTCGTAGTGCGGGTGGCGCGATCGGTTGAGGTCTGGCGATTGCCGTTCGCGTCATACGTCACCGACTCGCTCGTGCCATCTGCATATGTGGTGGTGGTCAATCGCCCGAACGTATCGTAGTCATAATGGGTCTTGTGATTCAGGGCATCAAACACATTGCTCGGCTTGCCAATGGAGTTGTAGACGGTTTGCGTGGTCGAGCTATCCGGGTAGATCGTCTTCACCAGCCGGTTATTGCCGTCATACTGGTACTGAGTGTTCAGGGTTTCTTTCGTACCATCCGCCCGGGTGCGGGTGACCGCCTGGGTGAGCTTGTTGCCGTTGGCATCGTAGGTAAAGCTGCTGACGTTGTTCAGGGCGTCCGTCTGCTGTGTCATGCGCCCGTTGCCGTCATAAACGAAGCTGGTGGTGTTCCCTAGCGCATCTTTCACCGAGAGCGGCTGACCGTGCGCGTCGTAGGTGTAGCTGGTCGTATTTCCCAGCGCATCCCTGGTCGAGAGCAGATTGCCCTTGGAATCATAGTTATTGCTGGTCACATTCCCCTTGGGATCTGTCACGGTCAATACCTGGCGCAATCCGTTGTAGGTGTATTTGGTCACGTTCCCCAGCGGGTCCGTCTCCGTCAGCTTGTTGTTGGCCGAATCATAGGTGAGCATCGTGGTCTTGCCCAGCGCATCTGTCTTCGTCAACTCGTTGTCATTGGCATCCCAGGTGGCGCTCCTGACATTGCCCAGAGCATCGACAGTCTGAATGATATTGCCGTCAGCATCGTAAGTGTACGTAGTCGGATTGCCGTTGTTATCGGTAATCGTCTCCTGGTTGGCCGCCAGGTTACTGGAGATGTTGGTGGTTCCACCGGCTTCTATCAACGCGAGTCGTCCGCTGCCGTGCGGGTCATAGCTGAACCCAATGTCCCCGTTGTTGGGCGTGAAGATGCCCGTCAACTGGCTGTTAGTGGTATAGCCGTAGCCCGTGGTCTTCCCTGCGCCATCGGTGAAGCCGGTCAGGTTCACGTTGTCGCTATAGGCGTACTTGAGCACATTGCCATTGAGATCGGTAATCTGAGTAATGCGGCCCTGCGCATCGCGCACAAAGGGGACAGACAGGCCGGTCGAGCTGGTGATCCCGTTCGGTCCAATCGTCACCTTGTTTCCGTTGGCGTCGGTAACACTGGTCACGCCGAAATTCTGATCAATGATATAAGTGAAACCCTCGGCCGTAGTCAGTTGAAACAGCGTTGGGTTGTAGATGTTGCCGCTGCCATCAACAATGTTTTGCGGTCCGGGAACAGAGCCATCGATAAACAGCGCCGCCCCATCTGCCGGTTGCAGGGTTGCGCCCGCCGTCCCCGGTACGGTGGGAATCTGCGCGAATTGCATGGCCGGCGCGATGATGGGCGCGATCACCTGGCACTCAGGCCCGGATACGGCCTGGAATTCGTAGACTCTTTGATCCGGGAAGGTGATGGTTACGGTGCGATCGCCATTTGGCTCCAGGCAGTAATTGGAGAAGCCGAAGGTCAGCGTCACACCTTCAGTCCAGGTCTTACCCAGAACACGGTTCTTCTGCACGCGAACGTTTCTCAGGCCCAGGTTCCAGCCAATGCCAAAGTCTCCCTGGCTCTTGTCGCGGCTGTCATACATACGCATGATCTGGATGGGCACTCCGGGAACGGGAACGGTGAGGTCGTTGAAGGCCAGGGTGAGATTGCCGACTTTGGCGTTTTTCGCCACCGAGACCACAGTGCTGATGGTTCCGGTGTTGCCGGTGACATCGGTAGCCGTGAGCCGGATGGTGTAAATGCCATTCAGCAGCACGGTGGGATCGAACGTGCCCAGAGCTGCGCCCGTTCCCAGTGATGCGCCCACCTTCGGTCCCGTACCCGACGCGAACTGCACAAACGTCGGCGAATCGCCATCGTTTCCTGAGGTCAGGGCATACTCCAGCTTCCAGGCGCCGGCATTGCTCACAAGGCCGGTTACGTCGACCGGATGAGTGATGGTATCGCCATCGACCGGACTGAGTATCGCGACGGTCAGGGGAGGCACCGCAGGATTCACGATCACCTCGAAGTCTGCGGTGGTTGTGAGCTGCGTATCGCTCACAGCTACCTCAAACACATAGGCGCCCGGAACCGTGAAGCTGGCCTGGGTAACCGCCGAGTTGGGGCTACTGAGCATTGCCGGCGCCGGCCCGAAGGTCTGGCTCCAGGAATAGAGCAGTTGTCCGTTGGGCAATCCATCGTCGGTTGCATTGGCGGTAAGAGTGGTAGTGTTCGGCAGATACACCGTCTGTGGCGTCGCCGTCACGGAAACAAACGGCGGCTGGTTTGACCTGACGGGAATGCCAAAGGTCTGAATGGTAGTTAGCTGCCCGTCGAAAGCAGAAAGTTGGAAAATGTAAGTGCCCGCAGCCGGGAAGGTGGCCTGCGTTGTGGTTGCGTTTGCAGCACTGAAAACAACCGGCAAAGGCCCGGACAACTGCACCCATTGCACGGTCAGCGTGCCATTGGGCAGACCATCGTCCGTTACGTTTGCGCTGAAGGTAACGGTAGAGGGACCATTGGGCAGGATAATCGGTGCAGGAAAAGTCAGCGCGCTGATCACCGGCGGCTGATTGATCGGCGGGTTCACGGTGACGAACACATCCGCGCTGCTCGTGAGTTGCGTGTCGGTCGCCGTCAGGCGGAGACGGTACAACCCTGCTGCTGTGAAGGTGGCAAAGGTCCCCGGGCTTGTCGGATTCGAGAATGTGACTGACGCCGGGCCGCTCACCTCACTCCACTGCTGCGTGACGGGCGCGCCTGGTGGCAATCCGTCATCCGTCACGCTACCGCCTAGAAACACTTGCACGCTGCTGTTCGGGCCGGGTAAGGTGACCGTCTGATTCAATCCAGCGCTCACCACCGGAGGAAGGTTCTGCGGCGCGGAGAGCACAGTAATGATCACGTCCGAGCTGCCGGTAAGCTGTGTATCGCTGGCCGTGAGCCGCAGATCGTAAGTCCCGGCAGTGCTAAAGGTCGCTTGCGTGGTGGTTGATGTGGGAGAGCTGAAGCTCACAGGCGCCGGCCCGCTCACTTCGCTCCATTGCTGCGTCACTGGCGCTCCCGCCGGCAGGCCATCATCTCGAACCGTGCCGTTCAGGGTCACAGTGTTTGTGGGCAGCGCAATCGATTGGTTCGGTCCGGCGTTCACCACGGGCGCCTGGTTCTGCGGCCGCACCGTGATCCCGATTTGGCTCGTCGAGTGCAGCTGCGTGTCGTCCCCCATCACCTGGAGAACATAGAATCCAGCCGTGGAGAACGTGACCTTCGTGGTGGCTTGGTTGGGGGCAGAAAATACTACCGGCGCCGGCCCGGTGAGCTGCGACCAGGCGATGTTCAAAATGCCGGACGGCAATCCATCATCCGTGATCGTGGCCCCGATGGTGACAGAATTAGTCGGCAGCGTGATGGTCTCGCTTACAGGATCAACCGAGGTGATAACCACCGATGGCGGCTGGTTGGCCGGATTCACTACTACGCCGGTATCCGAAGTGCTCGTGAGCTGGCCATCGTTGGCCGTCAGCCGGAAAGTGTACGTCCCGGGAATCTGTGGGAGCGTCACGGTGGTGACCGGTGTGTTGAGGCTGGAGAAGGTCACCGGCGCCGGGCCATTGATCATGCTCCATTGCACCGTGAGGTGTCCGCCAACCGGCTTGCCATCATCGTTGACTGATCCGTTGAAGGTAAACGTGTTCGCCGGCAGGGTGATAGTGCCGCCGGTCCCGGCAAAAACATTGGGAGCCTTGTTGCCGGTAATGGTGTTGATGGTGAAGCTCTGCTTGCTGGACAACTGCGAATCATCGACCGTCAACTGCAACGTAAACGTCTGGTCCGTGCCGTTGTCTGCAATCACTACGTCTGTGGACGCGCCTGTCGGATCCAAAATGGTAATCCCAGTGGTGGGGAAGCTAACGACAGACCAGTTGTAGGAGAGTTTAGAACCAACCGGCAAGCCGTCGTCAGTGACCGTGGGCGCAAGAGTGAGCGTGCCCTGCGGATCGGAGCCAAAGTCCAGCGTCTGTGCCGGAAGTGGAGTTATGACGGGCGCTTTGTTGTTCCTGGAATCGCTCACGTGCACCGTGGTCGTGGCCGAGCCGGTCAGCAGTGAATCGCTCGCCGTCAACTGCAGAACGTAATCACCGGGAGCGCTGAAACTTGCAGTGGTGACCGCCGTGGCCACGTTGGAAAACGTCGTCGTGCCCGGTCCGCTCACTTGCGACCACGTGAATGTCAGCCCTCCACCCGCCGGCAGTCCGTCATCGGTGACAATGCCGATCAGCTTGGCCGTATTCGGCAGAGAAACACTCAAAGACGCCGGCAGGGAAACCTGCGGCGCCTGGTTGGCTGCGTTTGCCTGCCAATTGATGCTGGAGGTGGCCGTGGTCGTCACAATGGATACGGTCACAGTATCCGTTCCGGCGTTGACTCCGGTGTAGCAGAATTGGGCCTGGCCGTTATTGTCGGTATCTACGCTGCCCGTTTGTGGGTTGGCGCCAGTAACTGAGAAGGTCACGTTAATCGCGCTGAGAGTGTTCTGAGCGGCGTCCGCCACGCTGGCGACAAAGCAGGCCTGCGTGTTCGTTGCCTGCGGCGTTGTCTGCGTCGCGGTTGACGGGAACAAGCTGATACTGCCTCCTGGCACTCCCGGCAGAGCGATGCCGCCGGTGTATCCGTAGCCATCGAAAGGCGCAAACCCGTACGAGAACACACCGAAGGGCGCCGTAGAAACCACGCGATGAGCACCCTGTGAAACAGTGAGCTGCGCTGTGGAATAGCCACTGCCGGCAACATCCGTAAACGAAGCTGGAGCAACTGCGACGCCATCCAGTTGCAACGACCCCTTAGCGCTCGTCGGGATCACGATGTTGAGGAAGTTTTCCAGGAAATAGCCGGGCTGAACTGTAGTCACCGTGTACGCGGCGCGGAACTGCTCCACCGGCGGCACAACGATCATGAAGGGATCGCCGGTAGCCCCGTCGAAGGTGCTGCCATTGGAATACTGGACCACCAGCACGGGATTGCTGGATACGATGTAAGAGGGCTGCGTCAGCAGCGTCTCATAGAATTCACCACGATTGATTGTGGTAATAGCTTGCCCGTCGATGGAAATTGTAGTTCCGTCGGTTGCGCCGATGAACCTGAAAGTGTCTCCGTTCTTGCGAGTTGCCAACGGAACCGTGACAAAGCGCGAGCCCCAGGTATCAGTGGATGGAAGCTGTTCCACCAGGTGGTTGCACGCTGCAGACAGAATGTCCGCGCACTTGTGCGAACCGAATACCGCAATCGGTTTATCGGAGGAGATAATGGTTCCGGTCAGATCGTTCTGAAAAGTCTTGTCCTGCAACTGATAGGTCCTTCCTCTGTGGAGCACAAAAGAGTAAGGAACGCCTTGCTTTCTTCCGCCCGTGGTGATGGATGGAGTAACCGTCACCGTCGTATCGTCATAGGGAGCAACAACGCCGAATTGCGTGCCTGGATCCGTGAAGATGGCCAGAATGCTGGGAGTCACATTGGTATAGGAAGCGTTGATGTACTCGGTGCCCAGCGCGCTGACCGGCAATCCCAGGTAGGCATCGGCTGCCTGAACCTGAAAGTTCAAACCGTAGACCGTGATCTCATGGTCAGACACAACATGAATTCCAAGATTCTCAATCTTGTCCGTTCCAACATGGAAAACGCCGTTGGGCAGGACCACGTTCGTAATCTGTGTCGCCGCCACCGTGAAGCTTTGTGTGAAGTTAAGTCCGGGCACTGATACCGTGCCGGTTGCATCCGTCTCACTGGTGATAAAAAGCGTGGCGGTGGCCAGCGATTCATTGTCCGTCTCGTCGAACATGAGCCAGAACTCCGTGCCCTTGCTGTTGCGCGTTCCCGTCAACATGCCCACAGTGACGTGCATATCTGCGGTGCTGACCAGTTCCGTGTCCGATGCGCTCAGGCGCAGAACGTAATCGCCAGGCTTGGAGAGAGTTGCAGAAGTTTTTGGATTGGCTGGATCAGCAAACACCACTGTGCCCGGGCCGCTTACCTGCGACCAGGTTGTGAGCAGGACTCCTTTGGGAAGTCCGTCATCCAGCGCCGTGCCATTCAGCGTGACCGGGTTGGGCAACGTAACGATCTGGTCAGGTCCCGCATCCACGAACGGTGGCTGGTTCTTCCCCCCATTGCTGCTCAGCACAACCACCTGCGCATCCGCACTGCTGGAGAGCTGAGTATCGCTGGCGGTGAGCCGCAATACATAGGCGCCGGGAGAATCGAACAGCACTGAGGTGACCGCCTTGCTGGGATCAGCAAACACTGCGGTAGAGGGCCCGCTCACCTGGCTCCACGTCACAATTAATTTGCCCACCGGCAATCCATCGTCGGTGGCTGAGCCGTTGAGTTGAAAGGCGTTCGGCAGAGTAACCTCGCCGCCCGGACCCGCGCTGACTACCGGTGGCTGGTTCACGCCATTGGATTTCACAGTTACCGTGACGTCCGATGACGACGTCAACTGGGTATCGCTGGCTAGTCAGCCGCAGGACATAGATTCCAACAAAAGTAAAGGTCGCCTGTGTCACCGCTGTATGGGGTGAGCTGAAGGTAACCGGCGCCGGACCAGAAACCTCGCTCCACGTAACGTTCAGAATTCCCGCGGGCCTGCCGTCATCCGTTGCCGTGCCGTTGAGCGTCACCGTATTCGTGGGCAGTGTGATGGTCTGATTTGGGCCGGCATTGACCACAGGTGGCTGATTCGCCTGTGCAACCTGCGTGGTCGCGGAAGCGCTGATGGGACCGTAGCCGTTCGAAATTGCGTCCAGCCATGTTGCCGTAACCGTGGCTGAAGCCGGGCCAGCCGCCGTAGTGGCAGGAATGGTGAAGTTGACGTTGACGGAAGTGCTCGCGCCCGGCGCCAATGGGCTCACGCTCGGCATGGGATGTTGTACCGAACCATCCGGCAGCGTGATTGACAGCGTAGTCATGGCTGCCGTCATGATTGTGGCGGGAGCATGTCCCGAATTGGTCAAGCTGATCACGTAGGTGACGGCGTCTCCGGCATCGGCAGAAGCAGGGGCCGTCAGCGTCACGCCGAGGATGGGCAGCTGTTCCGTGACCTGCGCCGTCGCTGATACAGGTCCGTATTTGTTGCCGGCGGAATCCGCCCAGTTCAGATTGTCCGCAACCGAAATTACGTGATTGTCAAAGCTCAGCAAGCGCGCCAGGTATGCCGCATCTGTCTCGCTGGCGCCCCTGGCAGCGATCGCGGGCACGGTGAAGTTTGTCGTAACGGACTGTGATTTTCCGGCAGGAACAGTGCCAATGGTCTGCGTGCTGCTTTGCAGGCTCAGAGTTGCAGATTGCGCATCCGCGCTGCCAGTGTTGGAGATGGTAAACGTCAATGGCACACTCTGGCCGGGAAGAGCTGCAGCTGACGGCGCAGTACCTGAAGCCAAAATGGGAAGGACTTCCGCAGCGCTAAACGGATTGTCAGTCGGGCCGTAACTGTTGTTTGCAGGATCAGTCCAGTTCAGAATCGCGTCCAGGTTCAGCGTAGTTGAGTTGGTTGAACCCAGCCGCGCCAGATAAGCGGAATCAGTCTCCGTGGCGCCCCTGGGCGTGATTGTTGGAGCAATGTAGTTGGCCGTGACCGTCCCGCTTTGTCCGCCGGGGAGGCTGAAGTTGGGAATGGTCAGCGTGCTCCCATCCTGGCGCTTGAGAGTAAGCGTGACCTGGACTGCGTTGCCGCTGCCGGTATTGCTTGCCGTGAAGCTAAACTGCGTCTTCTGGTTCGGCAACAGTGATTGTGTGGTGGGAACGGTTGTGGAAACGATGGGCACGCGTTGCGTCAAACTGATGAACGGCTGCTCCACCGGTCCATAGCTATTGTTGATCTGGTCGTGCCACGTAGCGCTGATCACCGCTGCGGGCAATGTAGTCCCATCCACCGTTGCCAGCCTTGCCAGATAATCCTTGGTGGACTCATTCGCGCCTTTGGCCGCAATTCCCGGCGCTTGCCAATTGATTTTTCCCACAAAGCTCGTACCGGAAGCCAGATCAGGCACAGTCAGCGGGGCGGACGAGTTATCCGGCAGAGTCAGCGTGGCGGCAATTTTCTGCGCCGCAGCGCTGCCCACGTTTTCCACTCGCACGGGATAGGTCACGGACGTTCCGGGAGCGATGCAGCTCGCGCCTGAGAGTCCCACTTCCAATCGCGGCACATTCAATGCGCTGAACGACGAAATATCCAGCGGCGGATACAGTTGCGCAAACGGATCAGTAAATTTGATCTCCCCTTCTGACGTAAACAGTCTTCCATCCGAAGAGGCCAGTCGGGATTCATAAGCAACGCTGGACTCGCCAGACTGGCGGCCACTGATCGTCGGAATCAGGATGGAGAAAAATCCGCTGGTGCCTTGCTCAACGGCCACGGTTCCCACATTCACAGACGCACTGGAGGGTGTGAGCTGATCAAAGTTCTCTGTCAATGTCACGCTGCTAGCATCTGTGGCGCCCTGATTGACGATGCTGTAGCTGACGGCAGCTTGCTGCCCCGGAAGCACCGGGCTGGGCTGCTGTTGTGAAGCCGTCAGGACCGCAGGTTTGGGGAAAACTCCTGCACAATCGCCATTGATGGCGAGAATCGTGCCAAATCCCGGATGGCCGGGATCAGGGCCGTAGGGCGGATTTGCGCTTACCTGCACCACCGCGCCGCAGGAAATATTTCCGTAAATGTTGGGGCCGGATTTCACAATCGCTGTGGCCACGATCACCTGGATGGTATTGGGCAAGGTGGCCGGTGGAGAGCTGTTGCCCGGCTTGGTTGTCCAGCAGTTCGTATCCAGCGTAGACGTGGTCGCGGTCGGCTCGCACTGCTGAATTCCGCTGGTTCCCACTGTATTGGCGAAGCCTTTAAACGACGGATTAGCGCCCCACTGTCCCCCCGTGACCTGGCTCGCCCACTGCGCGCCCCAGAAATTCACTTGCTGCCCCATCTTCAATCCGCCGCCGTTGCCGCCCCAGATGACAAATCCGGTGGTCTGAAACACCTCGACCGCTACCGTGCGCGAACTCGCCTGGTAATTCGCATCCCCGGCAAAGTTGATCTGTAGCTGTGCCCGGCCCGGCGTCTGTGCCGTCTGGAAAGTGAAAGCTGCAGTCGCGATCCCGGCGTTGTTGGTCACGCCGCTTACGCTCGTGCCATTGAACACAAAGGTCACTGTACGGTTCGCGATCGCTATCTTTCCCTGCGCATCCGTCAATAGCGCGGTGACGGACTGCTGGCCGACCGAAGTGAAAAGATTCGCTGCGGTATAGCGAAGCAGCGTAGGCGCCGCCTGCACCGTTACCTGCGAACTCGTTTGCGCCGGCTGGAAGTTCTGATCGCCGGCAAAACTCATCGTGACCGCGGTGGTCCCCACGGGCAATGAAGTCACAGTGGTGCTGGCCATGCCGTTGCCATCGGTTGTTGTGGTGCTCGTCTGGCTGCCAAGAGTGACGGCGATGGTCCGTCCCGCAAGCGGATTTCCGGCTCCATCTGTGAGCAGAGCGGCAAGGCGCACGGGATTGCCAAACACAGCTGTCGTCTGGCCAACATAAATGAGCTGGCTGGCAGCGGCGCTTGGAGCCGTCGCGGGCGGACACGCATCTGCTGAGGTCCAGGTGCTTTGCGTCTGCTGCGACTGGGCGGTGCCGCCGCTCACGTTCACCACCGACGCCTGGAGCAGATCGGTTCCCTGCGCTGCGCTTGAATACTGGATGGTCGCCGTGCCTGTAACGTCGGTTGTTCCCGTAAAACTTTGACCTTTATTAGGACCATTCAGAACGTTCACCGTGACCGGGACATTGGCCAGAGATTGATTGTTGGCATCGTTCACCAGAACATTCAAAGAATTCTGGGTGCCCACCGCATGCGGAGCATTTTCCGCCGCCAGTTGGATCGAACCTGAGGGATTGCTCAGACCAACGGTGCCGAGCGGTCGCCACTGCAACGACTGATTTCCGCGGCAACTGGAATCGAACCCGCCTGTATCCAATACATGTGCTGTATCCAGATAGTCTGTTCCCTGGCCGCCCATGGTCACGGTGACTTTTGGAATTCGCGACTCATTCGCAGCCAAAGGCTGGCCGCATCCCACAATGGGCGATGCGCTGGTATTAAAATTTCCGTCGCTTGTCTGAGTCAGGATGGCTGAGCCGTTCGCCGGGACCGTGATGTTGTTCCACAACTGAAATACCGGGCCGGGTCGCCCCAAGTCCACTGAAACGCTATCCACAGTAATGGCTGTGCCGGTGGGATTGTCCAGGCGGATGGCCCCTGCGCGGTAAACTTTGCCGCCGCCATTGAAGCTGATGGCGGAATTAGTCTCATTCCACGGCTCGGGAAAATTAGCGCTGGCTGTGCTGGAATCCGCGAACCCTACTGACACCTGCAATTTCGAGTTGGGAAGCTGCATAGATGCGAACGCAATGGTGGGCGCTTCCGGAAAAGGCCTCCTGAGCAGGTCAAGCGAAAATGGTTCATTCAAGCCGAGGAGTGATGGCGGCGGTTGAACGGCCCTCATGAAGGGTGAGGCTGAGATCATTCGCCGGACCACTTGCTTGACCGGGGCCGCCGATTCAGACCCACCCGGTTCCGGTGTGGCGCTGCCATTGACGGTGGAAGTGATGGTCCAGCCATTCACCCACTTCGCTCCTGGCGCCGCCGCTGAGTACACGGGCAGCGAGGTCATGACCATGACCCATACCAGAAGGGCGCTGATCAGCTTGCGCACAAAATTTGCAGGTTCAAAGACGGAAAGAACAGACAATTGCGCTACCGCAGAAGAATTCTCCCGCACGGAGTAAACTCCTCGCCATTCAAAGTTTTGATTTTTATTACCTGGGGCCCGATGAAACCTTCTACCACCCGCCCAGAGGGGAATCAGAGCGGGCACTCTTCTTTTTTTGGAGGACTTGGCGGGATTCTACTGCACTCAGCTTCATTCAGTCCAGATTTTTTTTCATTGATGCGGGTTCGAATTTGACACCGATGACTTCCAGGCTGGAATCTGACATCATAAAATCTTGAAAACAAAGTACCTTTTTGGGCACTAATATACCTGCCTAACCAGACGCCCATGAGCAACTTTCTTGCCAAAGACCGAAAGGGAAATTTATCATGCCTACCGAACAAGCCCAATTAGAGCGTATTCAGGATCGCCGAGAACCGGCATCCGCCTTGAGGACTTTCGTGTACCTTGCCTATTTGGACGATTCCGGCACGACCAGACCCAAGGGCAAAACCTTCCAGGTGCTCTCAGCCGTCCTGATCGAAGACAGTATTTACCAGATGCTTGAAGTCGAGGTTGCAGACTGCATTGAAAAGCTGTTACCGGAAGACCGCCTTGATTCGTTCGAAGAATTCCACGCAACGGAGCTATTCAACGGCTGCAACCAGTTCGAAGGGATTGACCAAGAAAAACGCTTTGCCGCAATTACTCGGCTCTTAGAGTTGATCCCGTTCCATGGGCTGCCTGTTGTCTACTGTGCGATTGATGACCGAAAGCTAAGAGTCTCCAATTATGGCTCTGCGAATCCCTTGGATATCTGTTTCCGCATCTGCGCCAAGGGAATTGAAGAATGGACCGCCAAAAGCGCCGCCAAGGAAACAGTTCTGTTGATTGCGGACCAGGGCGACAAAGCAGACATGGCATCATTCAAGAAGTCATTCCGAGAACTGCGAAAGCATCTCAGACCGCCAGAATGGGATGTCGGATTATTCCAACTTCACGATGACATATACTTTGGGGATTCGCGGGACTCTATCGGAATCCAACTCGCTGACCTGTGCAGCTATTTCATCGGCAAACACTTAGAGAACAACGTCGCAGCCGAGGGCTTTTACAACATCATCAAAGACCAAATCGTTTATTCAAAGATCGAACCAGAGTAACTTTCCTCTCGCGTCCGCTTGCAATTTATGGCATCCTAGAACCATGCCAAAGCGGTCACGCACAGACACTCCCACAGCCTCTGAAATCTCCCGCATCATGTCCCTGATCGGCAGCAAGGGCGGCAAGATCGGCGGCAAGCAACGAGCCACCAATATGACCAAAGAAGAGCGCAGCCGCTCCGCGTCTCAGGCCGCAAAAGCGAGATGGGCAAAGAAGGAAACGGTAAAATAGTCCCATGAAGACAGACTCGGACACGTCGCCCGAATATCAGCGGTTCGAAAACTTGCTCCGAACGGTCGTATCTGTTCCTGAATCAAAGGCCAAGCAGATCGTGAGCGAAGAGAAGAAACTCAAAAGAAAAAAGCGGGCTAAGACTTCGCCCGCCTCCCGCGTTTCCCGCGTCCCCAAAGGTTAGAAGGGTACTTCCGTTTCTCCCACCTTGCCGGTCAGTTCCTTATAGGTTACCCGCCGACCGGCTACCTTTGAGAGCAACATTTGAAAGCGATCTCCGTCATCAACAGGGTTCTCTTTGTTGCCGCGATTGTTATAACGGAAGGACTGTTCATCAATGTAGCGATAAAGATGAAACGGTTCGACGCTCACGTAAGTACCGTTCAGCCCACGTTTCAATAGGCTCCAGAAGTTTTCCATGCCGTTAGTGTGGACTCGTCCGCGCACGTAGCAATCAGCGTGATTGATTACCTCATGAGAGTACTCGCCCTTGAGCCCGTCATAGGCCAGCCATTCATCGGTATAGAGAGCGGAGCCAGCGTCAACATGCTGCTTGATGAGCGGATGCAGAGTCTCTTTGTTCCGTTCAGAGATGACGTGCGCTACCACGTTGCCGCCACGCTCTTTCATGCCAAACACGATGGTTTTGTTGATCGGGCCACGCTGACCAATCATCAAACGTCTGCGTCTGGAAGCGTGCATGTTGCGGGCTTTCCCGCCGACGAAGCTTTCATCAACTTCAACTTCGCCACCAGTGCCGCCGAGTTTCAAGATAGAGCCGTTCTGCATGGCCTTGCGAATCCGATGGAGCATGAACCATGCCGACTTTTGGGTAATGCCGATTGCGCGGTGAATTTCCCAACTACTGATTCCATTTTTGCAGTTGGCAATCATCCACATTGCCATGAGCCACTTTTGCAAGGACACTGGCGAATCTTCAAAGATCGTATCGACCTTCACGGAGAATTGCTTGCCACATTTACCGTTCCTGCATTTCCAGCGTCTTTGAGTGGCGAGGTAGTAATGCTCGGTTCCGCCGCACTTCGGGCAAACGGGCTGACCATCAAGCCAGCGCATACGGGCCACAACATCAATACAGGTTTGCTCGTCGCTGAAACTTTGGATGGCTTGCTGAAGAGTCTTTATCTTGCGATCCATGCTTCTATTATGCGTAAGCGGTTACGCATTGTCAAGTGAAAATAATGTGCTCTGGTATGATGAAAAATCCGCCCAACAATGCAAAAAGCCCGACCGCGAATCGGGCTTTGCAAATTCAAATTCGTTGGGACCGGCGACCCCTGCGCATTCCCTAGAGGGAGTGTCTCGCAGTGGTGTGTAAAAGTCAACTTGTCTACTTGCATCAATTGGCTGTTCTTGTCCTGCATCGCGAGAAGGGAGGAAATTTTGCCGTGATGGGCTGCTCTATGGATGAAAGCGCAGACCATGGAAGTGCCCGCGTGTTTTCGGTCGGTGCTTTCATCGCTCCTCATTTGATGTTTTGGTTTGAAGCTGAAAGACTTTGGCAAAACCGTTTGGACAAAGACGGGATCGAATATTTCCGGTCTGCCGATTGCCAAAGCGTGCAAGGGTCATTTAAAAAGTTGCGAAGTGAACCGGACAAGCAAGCCCTGAAACGAGCAGAGCGAGAAAAAGCGGACTCGATTCGAAACGATCTGATTGACATCATTGGCAAGTGTGGACTGATGGGCGTTGCATTTGGCGTTTCTCTTGCCGATTACGAGGCAGTAAAGAGCAGAGGCTCCGAAGAGAAGAAAATCTTGGGGGATGTGCCATACCATTTTGCATATCAACTGGCAATGACCCATTCTGCGTTAATGTTGAGCGCTGACACAGACCTAAAATTCGAGTGTCTCGCGTTTGTTGTGGATGAACACGAAAAATATTCCGCGCACTCCAAGCAGACGTATGACGACCTGAAGCAGAAAAATCCTGAAGTATCGGCGCAGATGGGGTCATTGACATACCTAGATGATAGGCGTTCTCCAGCAGTCCAAATGGCTGATCTGATGGCGTATGAGGCTATGCAGAAATCGTTACGTTGGCTCGATGGTATTCAAGAAGACCGACCGGAATTTAAACGCCTCACGAAGAATCACAGCGTTTACAAGATCGAAATATGCACACAGGCTTGGCTTGGAGATTTTATTGAGGTAAACCGCAATAAAAAACCCGCCATCTCTGGCGGGGTAAGTGGATTTGGCTGGAAATAGGTTCAGCCGTGGATGGACTGCCAGCGTTTTACCGGAGTCTCTTCCCCTTTATCCCATTGCGAGTAAACAGGGCTTACGACAGTGCGTGACTCAATATTGAAATGAAGGGTGGTTTAGTCGTGGAAGCCGACAGTAATTCCGAAGCCTTCAGTTGCGCTGGTGACTTCCACGAAGCTAACGGTCTTGTCCCTGACTTCAGGGAAGTCCGCTTTCCTTGCAGGTTTTTCGGGCGAGTGGTTATCCTGTATAGCAGCCAATTTACACCTCCGAGTGTGAGTTGGTTAGGAATGCGTCAGTGCTAATGACACTGGCGCATTCCGCTCACTGTTATTTCAGAGTCTCAGGCGAAAAACAAGATAAAAGCGTAAGCGGTTACGCATAAAGTTGGCAGGAAAATTGCGTCATAGATTCTGGTTAGGCAAGTATATTATTGCCCCTTTTTGATAGTTCGCATTTGAGAACGAGGGGAAAACTGTGGTAATGCGAACTTTTTAATTTTGACCGTGACAGGTTCAAAACTAAACGTGGGTCCTCAGACCACTACGGTTTCCTGGTATTCACCGAAGACGCGGCGCAGGGCATCAGAAATTTCCCCGACTGTAGCGTAGCTCTCCACGGCGGCGATGATGTGGGGCATCAGGTTGTCGCCGGCGCGGGCAGAGTCTTCTACCTTACGGATTGCTGCTTCCCACGCACTCTTGTCGCGGCGCGCGCGCAGAGCGCGCACTCGTTCCACCTGCTTGCGCTCAAGTTCAGGATCAATGCGCTGGATGGGGATGGCCCGGCCTTCATCCGAGTCAGTCTGGAAGCGGTTCACACCCACCACCACATTCTCCAGGCGATCTACCGCCTGCTGGAAGTCGTATGCGGCATTCTGGATTTCCTGCTGGATGTATCCCTTTTCGATAGCCCGGAGGGTGCCTCCGAGGACCTCAATTTTTTCCAGATAGAGACTGGCACGCTGCTCAATCTCGTTGGTCAGCGACTCGATGTAATAGGAGCCGGCCAGCGGATCAATGGTATTGGGCGCGCCGGTTTCGTAGGCGATGATCTGCTGTGTACGCAGTGCGATGCGGGCAGCTTCCTCGGTGGGCAGTCCCAGGGCCTCATCGAAGGAGTTGGTATGCAAGGACTGCGTGCCGCCCAGTACTGCCGCCATTGCCTGGACGGCGGTACGAACAATGTTGTTCTCCGGCTGCTGGGCAGTCAGGGTTGAACCGGCAGTCTGGGTATGGAAGCGCAGCATCAGGGAGCGTGGGTTCTGGGCGTGGAAACGCTCCACCATAATGCGCGCCCACATACGGCGGGCGGCGCGGTATTTGGCCACTTCTTCCAGGAAATTGTTGTGGGCGTTAAAGAAAAATGACAGCCGGGGAGCGAACTGGTCTACATCGAGGCCAGCATGAACGGCGGCCTCCACGTAGGCAATGGCATTGCTCAGGGTGAATGCCACCTCCTGAACGGCGGTAGATCCGGCCTCGCGCATATGGTATCCGGAGATTGAGATGGGGTTCCAATCAGGAATGTTCTGGCTGCAAAACGCGAATATGTCGGTAATGATGCGCAGGGCGTTTGCCGGAGGATAGATGTAAGTGCCGCGCGCGATGTACTCCTTCAGAATATCGTTCTGCACGGTGCCGCTGAGTTTGCGGACGTCTGCTCCGGATCGCCGGGCCACAGCCACATAGAGCGCCAGCAGGATGCCGGCCGTGGCATTGATGGTCATGGAGGTTGAGATCTTCTCCAGATTAATGCCTTGAAAGAGCCGCTCCATGTCCTCGATTGAGTCAATGGCAACTCCGACTTTGCCCACTTCGCCCGCAGCCATGGCATGGTCGGAATCCATGCCGATCTGCGTAGGCAGATCGAAGGCTACCGAGAGCCCGGTCGTGCCGTGGGCCAGGAGGTATTTGTATCGCTTATTGGATTCTTCAGCATCGCCCATGCCGGCATACTGGCGCATGGTCCAGAGACGTCCGCGAAACATGGTAGGCTGGACGCCACGAGTGAAGGGAAACTCACCGGGATAGCCTGCATCACGATCGTGGTCCCAGCCTTCCAGGCTGGCGGGCGTATAGACTGGACTGGGCTCGATTGATTTTAGCTGGCTGCCTTCCGTTTCGACCTTGGTATCCTCGGGCATTCTTTTCAGGTCTTGGCTCGGTTCGTCGTCTGTCTGCGCTTGGCCTTCACGAACGACATAATGGTAAACCCGAAGCACACTGTGGTGAAACCCAGCGTTGTCCAGAACCGGAGGGGATCAACCTTCCAGGCATGGGCACGGTAGAGGCGGAGCATGGCCGAGCTGCCAATCAAGGTAAACGCGGCAAACATCAACCCGGTAATCTGCAGCCAGAGCACATAAAGCGTCCGGGCAAAGGAGGAGACTACGGACTTTACGCCGCTTAAGACGGCATAGCCCAGACGATTCCGAACGTGGCTGGTAAGGATGTTCAGCACGTCTGATAATTTTACAGGAAAGGAAGGTATTGGCAGGACCGCCAGGGTTCAACCAAAACCGAAGTCTTTGCAGAATGCGATTTTTACCCGCAGCCGAAAAATAAAATCGGGAGCGCAGCCGCCCCCGGCTGCGTCTTCACCTCTTTTTGAGGCTTTGGCTTGAGGCGATTCAAGCCATTCAGGCGGCGTCGTCCACCTTGATGCGCAGGGACTTCAGGAAGCGCACATCATTGGCGTTGATGGCGAACTCCGGATTTGGGTTCCCTTTGTTGCGCGTGCCTACAAGTTCGGGTGAGGCCGGCGTGCCCTCTTCGTCTCGGCGATTGAATCCAATGGTGGCCTCAAGAACCAGGAAGATATCGAATCCCTCCTCCTTGATCCTGGTGATTACCTGTGCGATCTGGTCGGACTCGGAGAGAGAGCTGTTAATCGCTTCCCCCAGCTCTTTCATAAGCTTCTTCAGCTTAGGATTCACGTGGGTTCCTTTCGTATACCAGGTTAGATGCTACGCCCAGAAAGGGGGTTACGGCAAAACGTGAAGCTTTTTGGCCACGTGGTTGCGGGCATTCGCCTGAAACTGCCTGTTCATCTGCTCAAAATTCTCACTGGTATTCCAGCGTAACGAGCCAAAAGCTAATTCTCTGCTAGCATCTAACCTTCACAGTATTTTCATGCAGCGCTGCGGAGCACTCTGAATGAAAGACACCCTGGGAGTGTTATTGGCAGGTGGCGCCGGGGAACGGTTGTATCCCTTAACCCGAGACCGGGCCAAACCGGCCGTCACTTTTGGCGGAAATTACAGAATCATCGACGTAACCCTCTCCAATTGCACCAATTCAGACCTGCGCAAGGTCTACATCCTCACGCAATACAAGGCGCTGTCACTCAACCGGCACATCCGCGAAGGATGGGGCAACGTGGTGGCGCGGGAGTTGGGTGAATTCATCGAGATTCTGCCGCCCATGAAGCGGGTGAGCGAGAACTGGTACCTGGGAACCGCCGATGCGGTCTACCAGAACATCTACTCCATCGGCAGTGAGCAGCCCAAGTACGTCCTGGTGCTCTCGGGCGACCATATCTACAAGATGAATTACCAGCTCATGCTGGACCAGCATGTGGCCTCCGGAGCTGACGTGACCCTGGCCACCATCCTGATTGATCCCAGCGAATCTTCGCGCTTTGGAATTGTGGATGTGGACCGCGAGGGCCGAATTACCGGATTCGAAGAGAAGCCAAAAGAAACCAGGCTGCGTTCCCCGTTTCATCAGGAGATGGTTTCCGGCTCCATGGGTGTTTACCTGTTCAACACAGACGTGCTGTTGCCGGTGTTGCTGAAGGACGCCGAAGATCCTGAGTCGTCGCATGATTTCGGCAAAGACGTCCTGCCCCGCATCCTGGACCAGTACAAGATCTATTCCTTTAATTTCATTGATGAGAACAAAAAGGAAGCTCTCTACTGGCGCGACGTAGGCACGCTGGAGGCCTATTACGAAGCGAACATGGACCTGGTGTCGGTCTCGCCGGTATTCAACTTGTACGACAAGGATTGGCCCATCCGCACTCACCAGCGCCAGTATCCGCCGGCAAAATTTGTGTTTGGCGAACCAGGCCGCACCGGCACCGCCATCGACTCCATCGTGTGCCATGGATGTATCGTGTCTGGCGGCACGGTGCGCAGATGCGTGATTTCGCCGGACTCGCGGATCAATTCCTATACCCAGGTGGACGACAGCATTATCTTCACCCACGTCAACATCGGCCGGCACTGCCGCATCCGCCGCGCCATTATTGATCGCGACGTCCAGATCCCGGAAGGTACAGTGATCGGCTTCGATCCTGAGCTGGACGCCAAGAATTATGTGGTCACTGAGACGGGAATCACGGTGGTCACGCGGGATTATTCGCTGTTTGAGAGTCCTGTGGCGGTGGATTATTTTACCAGTGAGTGAGATCCGGTATTCAATGCGTGGTAAGCACCTCTTGCTTGCTGGTTTCCGGCCAGGGTATCAGCTGGCCTCGGCGCGTGATGCCTACGCTTTGTCCGTGCACAAGATCGACGTAGCCGTCGTCCGTCCATAGCACGGGCATAAGGCCGGCGTAGCTTTCCAGCCGTCCATTGAACGTGAGCGTAACACTCAGGCCGCTGGAACATGCGAGAAAGATTTCGCCCTCCAGGGTGTTGCCCCTGTAAGTGATCCGGACCTGGTCGCCGATTTTGAAAATCATAAGCAGAAAACTCCAAGGCTGATCTTGCATTACTTGAGTATTTCGGCAGGAACACCAGATTTCTTTAATCGGCGCGATGACTGGTTTGGTTTTGATTTTGGTTAACAATCCGCACAGCGACCTTGCCTTCTCCCTCGTAAACCTTGAAACTGAGAACACGTTCATAACGTATTGATGAGCGGGGAGACTGCTTGGAGGAACAGCAGACAGGCCAACTCGTGCAACGATGCCTGGCTGGGGACGGTTCGGCGTGGGAGGAGATCGTGCGCCTGCACAACCGTCGCGTGTACAACCTCTGCTACCGTTTCACCAATTCTGGTGAGGACGCTCAGGACCTGACGCAGGAGGTTTTTATCCGCGTCTACCGCACTCTGTCCAGTTACGACGTTGATAAAGGCGCCTTCACCACCTGGCTAACCACCCTCGCCCGGAACCTTCTGGTAGACCACTTCCGGCAAAGCAAGCAGGACCGAATTACAGATTCCATTGACGCCGGGCTCCGGGAAGAAGAAGATGCTCTGTCTCTAAGCGACCGCCTGGAGGACCCAGGACCCACCCCGGACGACCGGCTGGCCAGCAAAGAGACGCAAAAGCTGGTCCAGCAGGCGCTTGCGAGGCTCTCACCAGACCTGCGGGAAGCCGTGATTCTGCGCGACCTGCAAGATATGGATTACAAAGAGATTGCCAATATCTTGAGGGTGCCGGAGGGCACCGTAAAGTCGCGGATTAACCGCGGTCGAATGGAACTAGGGCGATTACTTTCTCGTAATAAGAAGCAGGCAGGCAATGACTGAAAAAGGCCAAAACGAAATCCGGTGCAGCCAGTTTGAAGCCCTGCTGCCCGATGCCCTGGATGGACTCCTCTCAGAAGAGGCCAGCCGGGCGTTTGAGGCCCATGTTGCCGAATGCCAGGTTTGCGGGCCAATGCTGGCAGAGGCCCGTCAGGGGATGGGGTGGCTTCAAGCCCTGGAAGAAGTGGAACCGCCCAGGAACCTGATGCACAACATCCTGGCGGCCACCAGTGCGGCTCCCAAAGAAGCACCGGCCACGCCGAAATCGATGAAGCCGGGCTGGATCTCGCAGGCATGGAAACCTGTCCGCGGAGTATTGGCGGGCATGATGCAGCCCCGGTTTGCGACTTCGTTTTCGATGGCCTTCTTCTCCCTTAGCCTCACGCTCACCCTGGCGGGTGTAAAGCTGAAAGACCTGGTCCATATGGATTGGCATCCGAGCGCCGTGGGCAGGGCAATCGTGATGGAGTACACCCAGTTGGAGAACAAGGTTGTGCGGTACTACAGGAACATGCGTTTGGTCTATGAGATTGAATCGCGGGTGCAGGAGTTGAAGAAGGCCTCCCCGGCGCCCAGCGACCAGCAGCAGCCACCAGCAGAGCAGCCAAAGGAAGATAAGAACAAAAAAGACAAGAACGACACCAGCGGACGTCCGGAAGAACGGCAGGACCACTATAGCCAGGAACTGGACAACGCGCTGGTTGCAGATCTGAAAATGAGCAATGAAGGAGTCCAATAATGAACTGCGCCATACATACTGAAGCACCCGCAACGGCCTTTTGCCGCACCTGCGGGAAGGCGCTATGCGAAAACTGCAAGCGGGACGTGATGGGGGCAATCTATTGCGAGCCATGCATCGCCGTGAGGTTGCAAGGAGCTGTACCGGTCGCCCCCATGCCCGTAGCCGCCCAGATTGTGGAAGGAGCGCCCAATCCCGCTCTTGCGGGGGTGTTGGCCGCCTTTGTGCCCGGCCTGGGAGCAATGTACAACGGCCAGTTTGTGAAGGCTTTTGTCCATGTAGTGATTTTCGCCTCGTTGATTATGGCGGTGAGCAATGGTTACTTCGGAGCGGAGCCTTTGTTCGGGATTCTGATCGGATTCTTCTGGTTCTACATGATTTTTGACGCAATTAAAAGCGCTAAAGCCAAACAACTGGGATTGCCTACTCCCGATCCCTTGGGCCTGGATAACCTGTTTGGAATCCAGGAAAGCCATCCGCCTGCACAGAGACCGGTGGCGGGGGTTGGAGCGACGCCAGGGGTGGCGCAGCCTCAACGGGCGGGTCACGACAATACTCCTTCCGGCGCCATCGTGCTGATCGTGCTGGGTGTCTTTTTCCTTCTGGGAAATGTCAGCGAAGTGCGCATGCACAAGATGTGGCCGCTGCTCCTCATCGGCTTTGGCCTGTGGATAGCCTATAAGCGCACGTTTGAAAGAAGATAAAGACAGAATGAGCCGCTACATGCGAAATCGATCGTGCCATTGCCCCAGGTGCCGGGCCCGGGCATTGATGGGACCTGCAATTCTCATCACCTTTGGAGTTCTATGGCTGCTGCAGGAGTATTTAAGGATCCGCGTCCATGAGACCTGGCCGGTTCTGTTGATCGTGATTGGCCTCATCTCTTATGCCTCCCGCACTGCTTCCCTGGAAGGCCACGTTCAACCCTGGTGGATGGGTGGAACGCAGCCACCGCCTTCAGGACAAAGCAATCCCAGCGGGACAGGCGTAGACCCACAGGTGAAACCATGAATGATATTCGTCCACGTTATCGCAGGCGCTCTCTTTTTGGGCCACTTCTTGTGGCGGGAATTGGCGTTGTGATTCTGCTTTGCAACCTGAACGTGATTTCCTACCACAACGCCGGATTGTGGTTCAGCCGTTACTGGCCGCTGCTGCTGATCTTCTGGGGCATCGTCAAGTTTGCAGAGTACCAGTGGGCGCGCCATCACAATGCACCTTATTCCGGAGTGGGAGGCGCTGGAGTAGCTTTTTTGATCGTGTTTGGACTGATTGCCACAGGCGTAACCCACGGCGCCTGGTTTGTGAATTTTGACTTTGATGACGACTGGGATGGAATCTTTGGCACCAACTATGACTTTACAGAAAGCTTTGCCACACCCATGCCGAGCGGCAAAGAGGTCCGGGTTCTATCAGCCCATGGCGATATCAACATCACGCCCAGCCCCGACGATC
>DATDGH010000079.1:0-4394 GCA_036522215.1 Candidatus Angelobacter sp.
TTCTGTTGACCCGATTATGGTGCTCCCCATGCCGAGAGGGCAGCTTCCCCTTCGGCCCGAAATGCGGGCGGGCTGAAGGCTGAGTGCTGAGTGCTGAATGCTTTCCCAGCCCACGTCTCCTGCACATCACATGGCAGTTGCAAAGGTTGCAACCGGATGAAAGGCAAACGCTGCCCTGATTCCAGCAGTGCCTGCGCTCGCGGGCTGCCCGTCATTTTCCAATGCTTTCTCAATACCTGTCGCAGCGCAATCTCTTCATCCATGGAACACGCTGCGGCGCGCACAAAATCAGTGTTGCATCCCTCTTCGCGGAAGTGGTCTGTCAGCATGTAGGCCAGGCCTCCCGTCATCCCCGACCCAAAATTTCTTCCCGCAGGCCCCAGCACCAGCACCACGCCTCCTGTCATGTATTCGCATCCATGGTCGCCAACGCCCTCCACCACCGCCAGAGCACCGCTGTTGCGAACGGCAAAGCGTTCGCCCGCCGCGCCCGCCACATACAACTCCCCGGAAGTCGCTCCATACAGGATGGTATTGCCCGCCAGCACATCGCCGCGCAATGAAGCCGCCGCGCCCGCCAAGATGGCAATGGTTCCGCCGCTCAGCCCTTTCCCCACATAGTCGTTGGCCTCTCCTTGCAAGCGAAAACGAACGCCGGGCGTCAGAAAAGCCCCAAAGCTCTGCCCAGCCGCGCCGTGAAAGTCAAAATGGATTGCCGGTTCCTCATTCCCGAATTGCGATGCCAACTCGCCGCTCAAATGCGCTCCCGCACTGCGGTCACGGTTGGTGATGGCAAACGTGCATTCAATTTCTCCACTCCCTGCAATTCCCACGGCGGTAAGTTGCCGCGCCAGGCTATTTCCTCGGCGCACGCGCCTGGTTTGGGGCTGACTGGTGCACGCGGCCACCGGACGCAGAAGATCGTTGACCCAGCCCGAATCTTCCCGGCGTCGCGGCCGCAGATGTTCGGCGCGTCCCACAATTTCTCCCAGCGAACGCGCGCCCAGACGTCTGACCAGCGACCGGACCTCCGCAGCCAGTGCCTGAAAATAGGCCATCACCATCTCCGGCTTGCCGGTAAAGCGTGCGCGCAAAGTCTCATCCTGGGTTGCGATTCCCACCGGACAGGTATTCAGGTGGCACTGCCGCGCCATCACGCAGCCAATCGCCAGCAGCGCCGCTGTGCCAAAACCGAACTCATCAGCCCCCAGCAGCGCCGCAATGATTACATCTCGGGCGAACTTCAGGCCGCCATCCACGCGCAGCCGCACCTGCCCACGCAGCCGTGCATCGACCAGCGTGCGATGCGCGTCACGCAAGCCAAACTCCCACGGCAATCCCGTGTTCTTGATCGAACTCAACGGCGAAGCGCCGGTGCCGCCATCATGTCCGCTGATCGTGATCACATCCGCCCCCGCCTTGGCCACTCCCGCCGCAATGATCCCGACGCCTGCTCCCGCCACCAGCTTCACTCCAATTCGCGCCTCAGGATTCACCTCGCGCAGATCGTGAATCAACTGCTCCAGGTCTTCAATGCTGTAAATGTCATGATGCGGTGGCGGAGAAATCAGCGCGATTCCCGGCGTTGTATGCCGCAGCCTCGCGATGTACGCGCTCACTTTTGCCGCAGGAAGCTGGCCGCCCTCACCCGGCTTCGATCCCTGCGCCATCTTGATCTCAATTTCTTCTGCCCGCGCCAGGTATTCAGCCGTCACCCCAAACCGTCCAGAGGCCACCTGCTTGATCTTGCATGCGGCCTCAGGCTCCCTGCGCCCCACCTCCGGATCGTCACCGCCCTCTCCGGTGTTGCTGCGCGCGCCCAACCGGTTCATGGCCAGCGCCAGCGTCCGATGCGCCTCCGGACTGATGGCCCCAACCGACATCGCCTGCGTGCTGAAGCGGCGGATGATCTCCGCTTCCGCCTCCACCTCAGCCGGATCAACTGATTTTGTAGAACAAACCTCAAGCAGATCGCGGATGGCCGTCGGTGATCTGCGCTCCGCCAGATCCTCATATTGCCGATAGTTCTCTGGCTGCGCCGTCTTTATGTAACCTTGCAGCTTCCGCACCAGTTCCGGAAAAGTCCCGTGGATCTCACCTTCCTTGCGAAACCGGTACAACCCGGCATCCTTCAGCCCTGCCTGCTCCGTGGCAAAGGCCAGCGCGTGATTGTGCAGGTAGTCTCCCATCACCTCTTCCAGGGAAACAGCTTCGGCAAAGCGCTCAGCACTCTCAAAAAACGCGTCGCAAACCCGCGCATCCAGGCCCACTACTTCAAACAACTGCCCATTACGATAGCTGGCCAGGGTTGAAATTCCCATGCGTGACAGCACCTTCCTCAGCCCGGCATTCACCGCATTGTAATAATTTGTGACGCCGTTTTCCTGATGCTGCTCCGCCAGTTGCAAGGCCAGGAACGGGCACACCGCCGTGGCCCCCACCGCCAGCAACATGGCTACGTGATGTGTCTCAACTACCTGCGCTGTCTCCACCACTAGTGGCACGCGAAAATTTCCCGCCTCCACCATCGTTCGCCACACAGTGGACACAGCCAGCAGGATTGGCAAGGCAGCGCGCTCGCGTCCTGCCCTACGGTCGCTCAACACCACCAGCCTGCGGCGCTGCTGCATGTCCCGGCCCGCACTGGAAACTTCGTGCCGAATTCGCTCCAGCGCGCGCAACGCGCCTGAGATTCCTTCTGTCACCGGATACGTTGCGTCAATCTTCTTGAAAGCCGAAAAACATTCCTGCAGAAAAATCAGTTGCGGCCCGCTCAGCAACGGTGACTCCGCCATGAACTCTGCCCCGATGCGGGTCTGCAGTGACATGACGTGCGCCTCCCGCAGCGGATCAATAGGAGGATTCGTCACCTGCGCGAAGCGCTGCTTGCAGTAATCCCACATCGTCCGCCGCATCCTGGACATGAAGGCCGGCGGCGTATCGTCGCCCATGCTCCACATCGGCTCTTTGCCTTCGGCCAGCGGTTGCATCATGAAGCGGAACTGGTCTTCACTCCAGCCCAGCGCTGCGGCCAGCTTCTTAGGCTCAGGAGTCGGCATCGCCTTGGACAAAGTCCCCGAAGGCAGGCGGCTGGGACGCTCAAAATTCTTTCGCCCGGACTGCGCCGCTATCCGCCGCAACAACTCATCGTTGCGGAAGACAGTTCCCGTCTCCAGATCAACCACCAGCATTTCACCCGGCCCCAGCCTCTGCCGTTCAATAATTTCCTTGCCATCCAGGTCTGCAATGCCGGCCTCTGATCCCGCCACCAGCCAGCCATCCGCTGTCTGTTGATAGCGCAGCGGACGCAGACCGTTGCGGTCCAGCTTGGCGCCCAGCACACGGCCATCGCTGAAGACCAGCGCTGCCGGACCGTCCCACGGCTCGTAGTTCATGGCCGCAGATTCCAGATAGTTCCGCACCTGCGGCTCGAGCTGCGTATCAGCTTCAAAGGCAGGTGGAACCAGCGTCAGCATTGCCGCTTCAACGCTGCGCCCTTGCTGGGCCAGAATTTCCAGTGCATTGTCCAGACTGGCCGAATCGCTCACGTTTTCTTCCAACGCGTGGAACCAGTCGCCGGCCGTGAAGCGGCAGCGCAGCTCTGATTCACGCGCATGCATCCAGCGCCGGTTTCCCGTAATGGTATTGATCTCGCCATTGTGCGCCAGCAGTCGAAATGGCTGCGCCAGCGACCAGGATGGCCGCGTATTCGTAGAAAATCGCTGGTGAAAAATGGCGAACCGGCTCTCAAAATCGGTCGCGTGCAGATCGGGATAGAACTCCGCCAGTTGCCACGGCGCCAGCAGCCCTTTGTAAACCACAGTGCGCGCGGAGAGCGAACAGCAATAAGCATCCGCCCCCAGTCCCGCCTCCATCCGCTTGCGGAACAGAAAAAGCTGTGTCTCAAAATTTTCCGTCTGGGTTCCCGGCGCAAAGAAGCATTGCTGGATGGAGGGCAGCGTTTTCTGTGCCAGCGCGCCCAGCACGCCACTGTTGACCGGCGTCTCTCGCCAGCCCAGGCACTTGAGGCCCATGGTCCGGGCCATCGTTTCCACCGCGCGGCGCACCCACTCCTGGTGCTCTTGCGGCAGGAAAAGCATCCCCACGCCGAAGGACTTGGGCAAGGCAATCCCAACCTCACCGGCCACGCGACGCATGAATACTTCAGGAATCGCGGTCATCAGGCCGGCGCCATCTCCGCTGGCGCCATCGGCATCTACGCCGCCGCGATGCGACAGCCTGCGCAACGCCACCAGCCCGCGCTCCACAACTTCATGGGACGCCTCGCCGCCCAGCCGCACAACAAACCCTGTGCCACAAGCGTCGTGGTCAGGATGCCCGCGATAGGAATTCCGTCCCATCTCAGATTCATAAACTGCAAACCAGAGAAAGGG
>DATDGH010000080.1:0-7099 GCA_036522215.1 Candidatus Angelobacter sp.
ATCACCGTCCTGGCGCTCTCCCTGCTCTGCGCGGGCTCGCTTTACATCGCCTATGCCACGGTCAAAAAGATCGACAGCTTTCATACGCGCTATGTCCGGATTGACGAGATCGGCCGGGCCGAAGCCATCAAATACGATGACCTCAACTACAAACCCCAGGAAAAGGAAATCAAATACTTCCTGACCGAGTTTTGCCGCCTGTATTACAGCCGGAACAAGCTAACCATCCGCGACGACTTCCGCCGCGCTCTGCTGTTTATGGACACGCAGCTTGCGGATAACACATTGGCTGCCTGGACTAAAGACAAGACCATCGACAACTTCCTGTCCAGCTCCGCTCCCGAACAGGCAGTCAAGGTCAATCGCATTGACATTGAAGACCTGCGCTCTGCGCCCTATAAGGCCACAGTCGAATATGAGCTGATCTACCAATCGCCTCTCGATGGTAGCGAGATCAAACGCTCTCAATACACCGCTCACTTTGTCTTTGCCTTCCGCGACACTGTGAGCAATGACCTCATTCAAATTAACCCGCTCGGCCTCGCTATCTCCTATTTCCGGGAAGACGAGGCGCTGAATTGAGCATAAGCAAAGGAGTCTTTCAACCATGCCGAACCCGCAGCAGCTTTCATTGCCGCAACAGTACGGACGTTTTCTGGTGAGCGGCGTTCTGGTTTTCGTTCTTCTGTTTTGGGGCCTGTCCCAAGTCCTGATTTCCAGCCACGACGCTCACCTCAACTTCTTGGCCGTCCGGCTCATCCTCAAAGGAATCTTCCACCAACCCTTTTCCTTGTGGCTGGAAAAAGTTGAAGTTGGCTACATGTCTTTCTTTCTTCGCCAGCGTCCGCTGCTGGGCTGCTACATGGTCGCCAGCAGCCTTGCCTGGCTGGGTGCATTTCTGCACGACACAAAGATCCTGCGTAAGGAGAACTTGCTGTGACGTTTCCAAATTTCACAGACCGCCGTTTTTGCAACAAGACCATCATCACGATCGTGCTTTTGCACTTTATCAGCCTCATGGTGGCCGCCCGATTCTATGACCAGATCTGGCTTAACCAGATCGCCCTGTATGGAACCCTGAGTCTGTATCTCGTTCTCATGCCCATCTTGTGGCTGTGGCACCGCGCAACCCGCCCTCAACGTGCTCAAGATGGGTTATCCGACATCCGCAAAGCGATGGAGGACATTGAGCAACTCCCCTCATACGATCCCAGGCAGTTTTTCAATCTTAAGAAGGGTCTCTTTGTAGGCTTGAACATTGACCGGCAATACGAACCGGTCTATGCACCTTGGAAGCGCGTCAGGAAGGCCCACATACAAGTTGTAGGCACAACCGGCTCCGGCAAAGGTGTCGCCACAACCATGATGCTCTGGCAATGTGTTCTCGCCGGGGAGTGCGTCGTGATCTTTGATCCAAAATTTCCCGGCGATGAATTCGCTCCTGCCGTCCTTCACGGCCTTGCCAAGCAGCACAACATTCCTTTTTACTTGATTAATCTTTGCCCCGAAGTACCCGCGGAGTTGGAAAAGCAATTCCCTCAGAATCCCCCGCAATTCAACCTCTTTGACGGTTGCACGCCATCGCAAACTGAAGAACTCCTCACCACTGGTTTTGCTCTTGAAGACACCGGCAGCAATGCCGATCACTACCGCCTGCACGACCGCCTCGCCTGCATTGACGTTTGTCAACGCGCTACCGCCAACGGCCGCGTCCCAACCTTCCACGACTTGATTCAGGCAGCAGGCAAGAGCCAGAAAATCGACAAGGAAAAAGGCCAGGACTTCAAAGCCAAACTCGAAGAATTGGGACGGCTCGCCGTCACCAATACCGACCAAGGCCTTGACTTGCAAAAGATTCTCGGGCAAAACGCAATCCTTTACATCATTGGCAGCATTCGCCACAGCCAGGTCAAGCGCCTGCAAAAGATGCTTCTGCTCCGCATCATGCAAATCATTGAACGCCGCGACCGCCGCAAACCATTGCGCAAAGTCGCTATGATGCTGGACGAACTTGCCTATCTTCTTTCCCCAGGCGCTTTGCAAGCCTTGGGGACCGTCCGCGATAAAGGATGTCACATCTTCCTTGCTCACCAGACACTTGGCGATCTGCGGCAAGGCGAAGGACTCGACAAGGAAGCTGTCACCGCAGCCGTCAAAGGTAATACCTCACTCAAGCTGATTTACAAGGTCACAGACCCCGAAGACACCGGCAAATGGGCCTCCAATCTCTCCGGGACCATCGTCGTCCAGCAGCAATCCAGCCATATGCAGCAGGGCATGTTTCACGCCGCCGAAGGCCAATTCCGGCAAATCGAACGCCCCCTGCTTACCATCAACGAACTGTTGTCCCTGCCCGATCTCACAGGAATGTTCTTTGGCTATGGCCTGTCAAGACGAATCCAGGTCGGTGTAATGCCAAAGGGAGAGTACCCGACCTTGGCCGCAGCGCCACCGTTAGTAATTCCCAAGCAATCCACGGAGGAAAGCCCTGTGGAAGAGAAGCCTACTAACGACACGACCGCCAATGAAACTCCGACAGAAGTCAACACCAAAAGCAATTCTGCCGAACCCCAACCAACCGCTAACGACACAACTGCCAGTCAAACAACTCCCGACATCAGCAATGTGGTGTAGACATGGCACTACTGACTAGACAGCAGAACCGGCAGCGGAATCACGAGAAAGCCCTTAGAGTCCTGTGCTTCCTTCGCACCTCCATTTACTCGACCGCTGAACTTCTTGGCGAAGTCATGGGCGTGGAGTCACGTGAGGGCATCCGCAAAACCTTGGTGAACATGGAGCAAAAGCAACTCATTCGCCGGTACACCTTTCAGGAATTTGCCGGCACCCTCACGCTTTGGGGAATTACTCCAACGGGCCAGGAGGCTTCCCTTCAAGACGGCGACGAGCCGATTTCCATTGTCTTCAATCCTGCTAAGGTAAGCCTCGCCCGGCTTCAACACTATCTCTGCCTGCAGAAGATCAGAATCCGGGCCGAGGTCGCCGGGTGGACCAATGTCGTGTATTGTGATCGGCCTTCCGTTTACAAAGGCAATGGCTGGCACAACCAGGACACGATCAACGAAGACATCCGCCCGGACCTGGTTGCCACGCATCCACAAAAGCGCACCGTTGCCATCGAATACGAGCGTCTGCTCAAGTGGACCCCACGCTACAAACAGCACGTCATACCCGGTCATATTCGCCGCCTCAATGCCGGCGAATACGCCCAGGTGGTTTGGGTTTGCCGGAACCAAGCTGACGAAGAACGACTCCGTGCAATCCTTCTCACCACCGTCAAGCAATTGAGGGACGAAAATCAGTTCTATCTTGAGCGAACCAGCAAAGACTACAAAACCTTTGTAGTTACCAATATTGATTCCTGGCCCAACTTCTGAGGAGCAAATGCAAATGCAGCACCAAAACCCGGCGCGAAGTTTAGAGGTTGCCTTCGCTTCCTGTCTCGGCAGGCAGCATCGGAGGGGCGATGCCCACCATGCTGCCCACCGTAGTGCCTGCCATGATGCCCGCCGTGGCAGGCACTACGACGCTCTCAGTACGCTGTCTTCGGGCGTCAGGGCTAACGCCCTCTTGCTACGGAATTGCGCGGTCGGCCTGCGGGCGCTCGGCCTCTACACCCATGCGCAACTCCTTCACAATTCACCCTTTAGCCGGAACCTGTCATCGCTGCGGGCGCTCGCGAAGAGCCTGCCAGGTTCCGGCTTTGTGCTTCAAACCCTCCGGTCGGCTGCGAGCGCTCGCCGAAAAGCGCCCGGAGGGTTCGAAGCTGCGCTCCCGCGCCCGACTGGCGACCTATTCCCTCGCTTCGCTCAGTCATACCCAGGCCGCCAGTCGGGCGCGCTGCGCGCTTCGACGAAGCACCGCATCGGTCGCGTCTGGGGACGCTCCCTCCGCTATCGCTCGTTGGGACTCGCGATTGCTTCTGCCGTGACCAGCTCAGGCAGCACTGGGGTGCTTTCTTCGCTTTGCTTCGCCTGGGGGCTTCGCATCACGGCTCTCCGGCCCTGGGGGGCCTGCGCAAACTTCTGCTCCGTCGGAGCAAAAGTTTTTTGCCTTTGCTCCGTCGCTAGGGTGACTGCGCGTACCCTTTGCGCTGGCGAGCGCGCAAACGTGTTTGCCTTGCGCAAGCGCATGGGGCTGCGGACGCTCGCCCTATTCAAACCAAAGCCGATCAAACCTTTTGGATCATCGCGGTTCAAACGTCTTCAATTCACGACCAAAGCACGACCAAACGCAGTTCAAAGCCAAACCAGATAAGGAGCTAATCAATCGTTATGCCACTCATTGAAATACCGCCTCAAGGCAAAGAAGTTTCCATGACCATCCACCTCCCCGAGGAAACTGCTACCGATGTCAAACTCTATGCTCGTTTCCTTAAAGCCACTCATCCATCCGCGCCATCAGCGATTATCACTGAATGCATCCGCCGCACGCTCAAACAGGATGCCGAATTCCAGACGTGGAAAGCTGATCCAGCCAATGCCAAACTTGGCCGCGGCGGAAGCCGCACTAAGCGAACCCCGCCGCCACATCCTCCCCAGTCAAACAAAACTGAAGCCGGAGCAAAGATCGCATGATTGCCACCAACATACATCCCGGCTACCGGCTCATCCTGCCCTATCTCCGGCAGATCGAGAACCTCATCCTTGATCCCAACATCAGCGAGATCATGCTTAACTCGCCCACAGACATATTCATTGAAAAGCAAGGTGTCATGGAGCAAGTCCAGGGTGTCACCATTTCCACGGACCAGCTTCGCGTAGCCGTCCAAAACATCGCCCGTTCTTTGGGTGACGACATTTCAGACGAGAAACCAATCCTTGATTCCCGCTTGCCGGACGGCAGCCGCATCGCCGCTGTGTTGCCGCCTTGCAGCATACATGGCATTACCCTCACCATTCGCAAGTTCAACACCCGCAGCTTCACCATCGAGGACCTCATCCGGATTGGCACCATCACCGAACCGATGGCCAATCTTCTTAAGAAGGCAATCGAGGACAGAAAGAACATCCTCATCAGCGGAGGCACAGGCACGGGCAAAACTACCTTGCTTAACATCCTGGCCGACTTCATTCCCGATGAAGACCGCCTTCTAGTGATCGAGGACACAGCCGAAATCCATATCCGCAAACCAAACCTCGTGCGCTTTGAGGCACGTCGGCAGCAGGGACCAAAGATTCCTGCCGTGACCATCCGCGATCTGCTCAAAGCCAGCCTGCGGCACCGGCCCGAACGCACCATCCTTGGAGAAATACGCGGAGAGGAAGCATTCGATTTGTTGCAGGCCCTCAACACCGGCCACAGCGGAAGCTTGTCCACCATTCACGCCAATTCCGCCACCCAAGCCCTCTCTCGGCTGGCAAGTTGCGTCCTGCAAAGCGGCATCGAATTGCCGTACAAGGCGATCAAAGCCAGCATTGCCGATTCAATCCATTTGCTGGTCCACATCGAGCGCCGCCATGCCCGCCGCTACATCAACGAGATCCTTGCCATTCGGAGCTATTCCCCCACTGACGACGCGTATCAACTAGAAACCGTATTCAACCGCAATCAACAGAATTCAGCCTAGGAGTCAAAGCAATGATCGTAGTACTCACAGAAAAGCCCAGTGTCGCCCGCGACATCGCCGCCGCCATGGGAGCCAATCAGAAGAGGGACGGCTATTTTGAAGGGAACGGCTATCAGGTGACCTATGCTTTTGGCCACCTTGTCACCATTGCCGAACCCGAGGAAATGAATCCGGCTTGGGGAGGACCGTGGAAGATGGAGCAACTCCCCATGATTCCCACACAATGGAAATACCGCGTTGCAGAGAAAGCTGAGAAACAATTCAATTGCATCAAGTCCTTGTTCCTTCACTCAAAGACAACTGGCATTGTCTGTGCCACCGACGCAGGACGCGAGGGCCAACACATCTTCGACCTCATCTATCAATTGACCGGCTCCACCAAACCCATTCAGCGTCTCTGGATCAGTTCATTGACCCCGGAGGCAATTCGCGAAGGATTCCGTCACCTCAAACCTACTAGCGCTTTTGCCAATCTCTCAGCGGCCGCAGCATGGCGGGCCCGCGCTGATTGGCTCGTGGGCTTGAGCGCCACTCGCGCCTATACCTTAATTAATGGACAGACATGCACCGTGGGCCGGGTGCAAACGCCCACTCTGGCCCTCGTTGTCAATCGGCAAATCGCGATTGACAGCTTCAAACCTACACCCTTCTATGAAATCCACGCAGTCTTTGAACCCGGCTTTACGGCCAAGTACATCACTCCCGGCAATGATCCCCAAACACGCCTGGAGGACCGTGCCACCCCTCAAGCCATTCTCGACCATATGTCGCCAATACCCAGCGGCACTGTTCTCTCTATTACGACCACGGAGAAGACCACCAAAGCCCCGCCTCTCTTCGACTTGCTCACCCTGCAGAAAGAAGCAAACAAAAGATTCGGCTACACGGCCCAGGAAACCCTCGATTTGGGCCAGAGCCTTTACGAAGAATACAAACTGCTCTCGTACCCGCGTACCGAATCCCGGCACCTGTCTCATGACATGCTCCCTGAACTTCCTAATATCATTCGCGCTCTGCCGAAGGAATGGCCCGCCGAGGCCGCGTTGGCAGCACTCAACAACGGCCTGAAACTCTCGAAAACCTATGTGGACGATACAAAGCTGACCGATCATCACGCCATCATTCCCACCCACCAACCCGCGTCAACCGATCTCCCGGCAAAGCAGCGCAATATCTACGAACTGGTTGCGGCCCGCTTCTTGGGCATATTCCTTCCTGCTGAAGTCCGTGATGAAACCACTGTGCTAATCCAGCTCAGGCAACACTCATTCCGCACCAGTGGCTCAATCACCAAGGAACCTGGCTGGACGGTGTTAAACAGTGAACCCACACCCGATGAGGAAAAAGCCGATGACACCCAGGCATTACCGCCATTATCTGAAGGCCAATGCGTTATCAAACGCAGTGCTCAGCTAAAAGAAGGGAAGACCACGCCGCCCAAACCCTATGACGATGGCAGCCTGCTCACGGGGATGAAAAATGCCGGGCAGGAAATCAAAGATGAAGACC
>DATDGH010000081.1:0-23472 GCA_036522215.1 Candidatus Angelobacter sp.
GTTCCTGCCGGCAGAAGCAGCAGTGGACTACGATAAGCGGCGTGATCTTTCCCGGGTGGCACGGGAGTTCCTGCGAAAAATTCCGGGACGGACGGCCTTCAGGTTCGACGTGGTCAGCGTCTACCTGGAAGCGGAAAGCAGCGCCGACGTGGTGCTCTTCAAGAATGCCTTCGCCATGGCTTAAGATATTACCGTGCCTGAGTTGAGAAAAGATCCGGTAACCGGGCGCTGGGTCATCATTTCCAGCGACCGCTCCAAGCGCCCGAGTGATTTTTCCCGTGAAAGAGTTGTTCTCAAAGGATCGCAATTCTGCCCTTTCTGCCCCGGCAATGAAAGCAAGACGCCGCCGGAGATTATGGCGTATCGCCCGGGCGAGAACGGCCGTCGTGATGTTCCCGGATGGAACCTGCGCGTAGTGCCCAACAAATTTCCGGCTCTGGGCATCGAGGGTGACCTGGACCGCCAGGCGGATGGCATGTTCGACAAGATGAACGGCATCGGCGCACACGAAGTGGTGATTGAGACGCCGGACCATGCGGAGACCCTGGCTACCATGCCGGTCAAACGCGTGGAAGACATTCTGTGGGCGTTTCGGGACCGCATGCTCGACCTCAAGCAGGACCGCCGCTTCAAGTACATCCTGGTGTTCAAGAATTATGGTGATGCCGCAGGCGCCTCCCTGGAACATCCGCATTCACAGTTGATCGCCCTGCCCATCCTGCCCAGGCAGGTGGTGGAAGAGCTGGATGGCGCCAAGCATTATTTCGCCAACAAGGAGCGCTGCATCTTTTGCGACATCATTCGCCAGGAACTCACGGCGCGCGTGCGTGTGGCCGCGGAGAACCAGGATTTTGTTACCATCTGCCCCTATGCTCCGCGCTTTCCCTTTGAAACCTGGATCCTGCCCAAGCGCCATGAGTCGGCCTTTGAGAACTCACCATCACACTTTTACGAGAACCTGGCGCGAATGCTGCGCACCATTCTTCTCCGCACGGTGCATGTGCTGGACAATCCCGCCTACAACCTGGTGCTGCACACATCTCCCATCCAGGAGAACAGCAACGACTACTACCATTGGCACCTGGAAATCATTCCCAAGCTCACCAAGACTGCGGGATTTGAGTGGGGAACCGGTTTCTACATCAATCCCACGTCTCCGGAAGAGGCAGCCAAGTTCCTACGCGAAGCCACGGTTGACGAGCCCCAGCCGGTGGGCGTTTGAGCCGGGTCGCTACGCCGAGGGCGTAGTTCATAAAGGGCACTAACTGCTTCCGGCATTTTGGTCGTGTTTTGCAATCGGGTCATCGGTGCATCGGGTCATCGGAAGAAACACCCAACACTTCGATGCGTTTGAGTATCCACTGATTACAAACAGCTTAGCGAGCAGTCAATGGAGAGCAGTCAGCCCACGGCCAGCCGGGGTCTTCGACATTCAGCCCGCAAACGTATCAGGCTGAAGGGTTGCAGCATCGTTGGCATGGTTAAGAAATCGGTTTACGGTAATTATGAAAAGGCTCTAACTGTTGATTGCTCAAAAATGAAAAAGAAAATCCTGCTATCGTGGAGCAGCGGCAAAGACAGTGCCTGGAGCCTGCACGTCTTGCGGCAACAGAGAGAATATGAAATAGCAGGGCTGGTCACCACCATCAACTCCGCGTTTGATCGCGTGGCCATGCACAGCTCGCGGCGTTCGCTGGTCGAGATGCAGGCGGCTGCGGCCGGACTTCCTCTCATCGCGGCGCCCCTGCCCTGGCCCTGCTCCAATGCAGACTACGAAAGGGCAATGAAGACTGTGTGCGACCAGGCGTTGGCCCAGGGAGTACAGGCTATTGCCTTCGGCGATCTGTTTCTCGAAGATATTCGCGCTTATCGCGAACGGCAACTCCAGGAAACTGGTTTGCAGCCGCTGTTTCCGCTGTGGAAGATCCCCACAGGCGCTCTGGCGCGAGAGATGATTCGCGGCGGCCTGCGTGCAAGGCTGGTGTGTGTTGATCCTAAAAAGCTGGCGCCCGAGTTTGCCGGCCGCGAGTTTGACGATCAACTTCTCCGCGACCTCCCAGCCGGGGTTGACCCATGCGGTGAAAACGGAGAATTCCATTCTTTCGTCTACGCCGGGCCAATGTTCAGCCGCCCGATCCCGATCCTGCCCGGTGAGCATGTACAGCGCGACGGATTCTGCTATGCCGACCTGATGGGCGCGGCTGTTTAGATTGAATCCTGGCTCCGGCTCAATGAAATCAAGGGTTTTCATAACTGCCGGCCCCAGCCGGGCTGAATACTAATTACTAAGTACTAACTACTTCTTGTGATAAAATTTTCACAGTTTCCACCAAAATATGGCGATCTGCCTCCCCTTGAGTGTCCGCTCATAATGAGTACTTCTGCGATCCAGAAACGGCGCGATCCCCCTGCCCAGCGTGCTCTTCCCATTGTTTCGTATTTTGACAATGACCCGGTTGGGCGCAGGCACCTGGTTGGGGTGCAACGTTACCGGCGCCTGCCGTTTGAGAGTGTTGCGCGCGAGAGTCCGGCTGTGGCACGCGTCATTTTGGTTTCCCAGGAAGACCTGCTGAAAGAGCACTACCAGCAGCTACGTGTTCCCAACGTTCGCATTCTGGCGTTGGCCAATGAGCCGTTCAAGGACCCGCGCAACGACGGCGCGGTCTACGCATACCTTCCCCCGGATGTGCCGCAGCGCCTGCTGGAGCGCATGGTAGACAACGCGCTGGACCATATTCATCTCATTCAATCACGGCATGAGGTCAATGAGCGGTTGGCCGGAGCCAGCCGTGAGATCGATGAGTTGAACCAGATTGGAGCGGCGCTTTCGGCCGAACACGATACCGGCAAGCTGCTGGAGATGATCCTGACCAAGTCGCGCGAGTTCACCCGCTGCGACGCGGGTTCCATTTATCTGGTGGAGCGAACGCCATTGCGGCGCGATCAGCGGAGATTGCCGTTCAACAACAAACCCACGGCTGAGAATGAGCTGTTTGAGGAAAAACTTCGTTTCAGCCTCTCCCAGAATGACAGCGCGAATCTGCCATTCCGTGCCCGAACCATGGAGATCAGCGAGCGGTCGGTTGCAGGGCACGTAGCGATGACGGGAGAGATCGTCAACATCGAAGATGCGTATCGTCTCCCGGCGGACGTTCCCTATACGATCAACCGCAGGTTCGACGAGGATTCCGGCTATCGCACCAAGTCGATTCTGGCTGTGCCCATGCGCAACCAGAAGGGCAAGATCGTCGGCGTGCTGCAGCTCATCAATGCCAAGCGCGATTCCGGGGCCAAACTGGACTCCCTTTCCTCCATCGCGCAGCAGGTTGTCCCGTTCTCCGCGCGGCAGCAGGAAATTGTGCTTTCCCTCACCAGCCAGGCCGCTGTGGCCCTGGAAAACAGCCAGTTGTATGAGGACATCCAGAAGCTGTTTGAAGGTTTTGTCCGCGCCTCAGTGACTGCTATTGAAGCTCGCGATCCTACCACCTCCGGCCACTCATTTCGTGTAGCCAACCTTACGGTTGCGCTGGCTGAGGCCGTGGACCGCAGCGTTCAGGGCCCGTATGCGGAAGCCCGCTTCACGCGAGACGAGATGCGGGAAATCCGTTATGCCAGCCTGCTCCATGATTTTGGAAAAGTTGGGGTGCACGAAGAAATCCTGGTCAAGGCCAAAAAACTCTATCCGGGCCAACTGGAGCTGGTCCAGCAGAGGTTCAGCCTGGTCAAACGCACGCTGGAAAGGGAAACGCTACAAGCGAAGATTGATTATCTGTTGGAGAAGGGCCGGGAAGAATTCCTGAAGGCCCAACCGAATTTTGACCAAAGGCTGGCGGCAACAGTTAAGGAGTTGGATCAATATTTTCACCTGATCCTCACCGCGAACGAGCCCACGGTGTTGCCGGGTGGAGACTTCGGGGAGCTGTCAAGAATCGCTGAAGTGCATTACCAGGATGGGGACAAGGACAATAAGCCCTTGCTGACCCAGGAAGAGGTCAGGCTGCTCTCCATCCGTAAGGGCTCCCTGGATGAAGAAGAACGCCGCCAGATTGAAGCCCATGTGGTGCACACGTTCAATTTCCTGCAGCAGATTCCATGGACCAATGAGATCAGCCAGATTCCGGAGATTGCGCGGCTCCATCATGAAAAATTGAATGGCGCCGGCTACCCCTACAAGCTGTCCTCGCCGGACATACCGTTGCAGGCCCGATTGATGACCATCTCTGACATTTTCGACGCGCTGGCGGCCGCCGATCGTCCTTACAAGAAAGCTGTTTCCGTGGAACGGGCGCTGGAAATCCTGGATCTGGCGGTCAAAGATGGCGAACTGGACCCCGATCTGTTCGAGCTATTCAAGGCCGCCCGGGTGTGGGAGCGGTGGAAGACAGAGCCGTTTGCGTACTAAGCAGCCGGGCGCTGCGCCCTGGATAACTGATGTCCTGGCATTTCGGCCGTTGTCGCAATCGGGTCACCACCGCCCCGCCACGCGAAGCGCGCGTCGGGGGCCCCGGTCATCGGGTCATCGGAAGAAAAAACGATGCCTCGGTGGTAAAACGCGTCATCGTGGGCATGGTTAGAGCTGTCCTACAGCATCCTTGAGAATCCGCAGCTTTTACCTGATTGTCTTTCCTCGCAATTGAATTAAGATTAAAGCCGCTAAACCATGCGCAAATGGCTGTATCCCGTGAGCCCGAACTGCTTGCGAGCTGATTGCTGAATTATGAAAGATTTTTACATCTGCGATGCATCCCGATTTGAAAACCAGGTGATTACCTCTTCCTTTGTGGTGGCCACCAAGCAGGCCAAGCCGAAAAAGAGCGGTGAGCTGTACCTGGCCCTGACCCTGGCAGACCGTACCGGCCACATCGAAGCCAAAATGTGGGACAACGTTCCTGACCACATCGATCTTTTTGAACAGGATGATTTCATCAAGGTGCGCGGGCTCATCAACAAATTTAACGGCCGCTTCCAACTTACGCTGCACAAGCTGCGCTCGATGGAAGACTCTGAAGTCGATTTTGACGACTATCTCCCACGAACCACAAAAAATATTGATGAGCTTTGGCAAAAGGCCGCGAGCTTTGTGGAGAGCTTTAAGGACCCGCATCTGAAGGCGCTGCTGCACGCCTTTATGGCCGATCCCCAGATCGAGCGCGCCTATAAGAATGCGCCCGCCGCCAAGTCCCTGCACCACGCTTACATTGGCGGGCTGCTCGATCACGTGGTCTCACTGTTTCGATTGTGCGACCTGGCGTGCCGCAACTACCCGGCCCTGATTGACCGTGACCTGCTGATTACAGGCGCTTTTCTGCATGATATCGGCAAGATATACGAGCTCACCTTCACCCGCACTTTTTCCTACACTACACGCGGACAGCTTCTGGGACACATGATCATCGAGTTGGAGATGCTGCAAGAGAAGATCACGCAGGTACCTGGCTTTCCCGCCGAATACAAGACGCTGCTGGAGCACCTGATCATCAGCCATCACGGGAAGTATGAGTTTGGCAGCCCGAAAATGCCAATGTTCCCGGAAGCGCTGATGCTGCATTATCTGGATGACCTGGATTCCAAGATGGAGAGCATGCGCGCCCATTTTGAGCGGGAACCGGACAGCGAATGGACCGGTTACAATCCCAGCCTCGAACGCCCGTTGCTCAACACCCAGAAATTTCTGGAAAAATTGCGCGCCGGTGAGAGCCCTACGGTTGCCGCCGCCTCAGCCACTGCCGGGGAAGAGAAAGGGTAACTAGTCGCTCTCTTTTGAACGGTGAGGTATGAGTCCCCGGGCAATCAGTCCTAATCCGCCCACCAGCAGCACCAGCATCACAAGAACGTTGAAGAGACTTACCTGCTGAAAGTAAATGTGCATGTTGGCGATCACTCCAGCGATGATGAAGAGAGCTCCGGCCACCGTCAACACCCATCCGACGGTGCTGCGTCCGTTCCAAAACAGGATGCCGCTGCCAAACAACATGGGAATGAGCGTAATCCCGAAGCTGCTTGTGCCCCAAAAATTCCAGTACGAGGACACAACGCTCACCTGGTTGGTCAGGAGGTAACCTCCTAGGCAGACCATGACGCAGCCGATCAGGAATTCGCCCAGCCCGCCCGAGGTCCCGCCTACGTCGCTCAAAGAACGGTTTGCCATGTGAATAGGGAACAGGTTACAGGGTACAGGTTATAGGAAAACCGCACCTGCAAAAAGGAAATTTCTTTATCACACCTGCCGCAGGCGTCTTCTGTGCATCTAAAACCATGTACTCTGGTTTCCCCGGCTACCTGTCTGCTGTTGCATGATTTTCCCGTTTGATGCAGAATTCACACACGTTTGGAGGTGAGAGTTGTGAAACGGTTACGCTGCTTTCCTGTTCTGTTACTGGTGGTCCTGAGTTTTCTCGTGGCTTGCCAGAAATCCAATACCCCCGCGACTTCCACAGACAATTCCAGCTCCTCCGCGAACCAAACTCCAGGCGGCAACGCTAGTGAGGCTGGTAAATCCGAAGCCAAAAAGCCGGTGGCCGAACCACTGGTCATCCCCGCCGGCACTGTGATTATCGTCCGGCTGGGAGAGTCCCTGAGTTCAAAGACCAGTCAGCCGGGGCAGGAATTCGCTGCTACGGTGGCGCAGGCGGTGGTCGCGGACGGCAAAACTGTGATTCATGAAGGCGCAAACGCACGTGGCACTGTGATCGCTGCCAAATCCATGGGCCACTTCAAAGGCGGCGCCCTGCTGGAGGTCCGACTGAATGCAGTTGATATTGGAGGCAGAGAACATCAGATTCAGACTGCGGCCGTGGCCCGCTCGTTGAAAGGCAAAGGCAAGCGGAGCAGCATCTTCATAGGAGGCGGCGCGGGAGCTGGAGCATTGATTGGTGCGCTCGCCGGCGGAGGCAAGGGTGCTGCTATCGGAGCGTTAGCCGGAGGCGGCGCAGGAACTGCCGGAGCGGCATTCACCGGCAACAAAGAGATTGTGCTTCCTGCCGAATCAGCTCTCTCATTCAAGCTGACCCAGTCGCTGGAAGTTAAATAATCGGGTCACCACCGCCCCGCCACGCGAAGCGCGCATCGGGGACCCCGGTCACCACCACCCCGCCACGCGAAGCGCGCATCGGGGACCCCGGTCATCGGGTCATCGGGTCATCGGGTCGTCGGATCATCGGGTCAGCAAAAACCACATGCCGAACTGATGATCCGACCGTTATCACTTCTCCGCAATCCTTGCGGGTCAAAGCTACATTCAACCACGGCGACGAATCTGCCGCGCCTCCTGCTCCAGCTTGGTCACGGTTTTCACTTCGGTGATCTCTGCCAGGGCTTTCAGCTTCGTGATCTCAATCTCGCCGGTCACGACGGCCGTACCCGTGCCACTCTTGATGGTTAACCCTGCGGTGGTGAGCTTTTGTTCTGCGCCGGCCGATGCAGCGTCAAGCGTCACTTCCACGTTGACCTTGCCTGATGCAGGCAGAGAGCAAGCCTTTCCGGCGGCGCTGGCGTTCCGCTTTTGCGAGCACTGATACAACGTCAGCAGATCAGCGCTCAGCTTGGATGCCAACAGGTCGTTTCTTCCTTTTTCTTTGTCAGCCTTGGGACTGTTGCTCGTTCTGCCTGGTGTGCCCTGCGGTCCATGCAATTCTGTGCCGGAGAACGTGGTGGTGACCTGCGCGGTATCAGTTTCAACCATGGGCGCATTCGCCGTGACCTCAACTGTGGTGCTGGCGGCGGAGGTTCCTGGCTGTAGGGATGCCACGGAAGCTGGCACGCCGAAGCTACCCGCCAAGCCACTTGCGCCACTTGTAGCTGCTCTCCTTTGCCAGAAGTTCTCAACGAATTTGTCGTTCTCTGCTCCCGGCACGGCTAACGGCGAGACATTTTCCGGCAGCTCGACCGGCACCTCAATGCGTACTGGCTTGCCATCCTGAACCACCGTTTTTGTCTCCACGGCGACGAACGACGTGTATTGCGTGGCCAGACTGTGTTTCAATCCGACGTCAATGATTTGAGCCTTGTATTTTGACTGGCCGTGCTGAATTCCTATCCAGTCCTGCGACATCAGGTTTTCAACTTTGTTCCGCGCCCAGATTTTTTCCAGCGCAGCGTGGCTGGAATTTTCTGCCGGAAAGTCCACGGCAACTTCCCGGGTGAATGCCCCGCCAGCGCGCGTTCCGTGAATCACGAGTGTGCCTTTGGCGGCTTGCGTGTAACGTCCGGTCACGATAATGGGTTTGGCGGAGAACAAATCAGGCACCTGCGCCGGATAGACATCGGCAACCGGCAACCCGCTCCAGTCGAGAGAGATATTGGTCAGCACCGGCGAGTGCACGCGTTCATAAAAGCGGTCAGCCGCCGTCTGGGCTTCTTCCGGCCGGGTGACAAATTCGACTTCGCCGTGGCCCTCTTCCGCCATCTTGGTCAACAGGAACCGGTTCACTGCGGTGCCGATGCCAAACGCGAACACCCGCGCCTCCGGGTGCTTCTGCACTGCGGCTACAATCTCTGCATCATCGCCCACATAGCCATCCGTCATGAAACAAACAACGCGCAGCGGCGGCGTGGGACCGGTGACCGGCTTACCTGCGGCAGCATCATCGCCTAAGGCCGTGCGGATGGCCTTCATCATCTCTGTCCCGCCACCTCCATAAGCCCCGGCCAGGACGGTCCTGGCTGCCTTAATATTCTCCGGTGTAGCCGGCACCGCTTCCGGGAACAGGATCCTGGTGTCTCCGGAGAAGGTGATCAGGTTGAAAGTTTCTTCGGGACGAAGATGGTCGAGCGCCCGAGCAATGGTTTTCTTGGCCATCTCCAGCGGAAAGCCCCACATGGAGCCGGAGGTATCCAGCACAAAGATGAGTTCACGCGGCACCACCGCGTCGTCAGGAACCTTCTCCGGCGGCTGAAGAATCAGCGTGAAATAACCGCCAGACTGGTCTGCATGGGTCAAGACGGCGTCGCCAATGCCGGCGCCAGCCACTTTGTATTTCAGGATGAAATCTTTGTTGGGCAGCGCCGCGTCGTCGGCCAGTTGAACGTGAAAGGAATCCGGCCCGGTGCGTTCGCTGGAAATCTTGTGTGAAGTGGAATCCACGTCCGTAACGTACATCCCGGCCGTGAGGTTGACCGCGATGGAAACATCGTGTCCGGCATGGGGATCGCCGGTATGCACGCCGGCAACCGGTGGGCTGATCTTAGACGCATCCGGCACCTTGTCTGTGTCCGCCATGGTGCCGCGCTGGTCATCTCCTCCGGTCTTCAACGCGACGTCCTGCACTTCAGGAGGATTCCCGTCCTTGTTGGCTGCACCCGCGGGACTTCCGGGTATATAGCGCGGCCCAACGACCAGCGGAAAAGCAAACTCATAGGTTCCCGCTTCATATTTCAGGAGTTCAATGACTGAAAGGGTGACCTCAACTTTGGAATTGGGAGGAATATTGGCTACGGACTGGGTAAAGATGTTAGGACGTTCCTGGTCGAGCAGGGCTGCGGTGTGGCCGGAATTGCGTGCTGCCTCATAGACCCTTCGCGCCTCTTCCCGCTCCTTGATCACCGCCTTGATCTCGCGGTCTCCCACCACCATGGTCATGCCATCCACGGCGCTATCATGCGGCAGGGGAAAGACATAGATCGCCTCTATGGCGTTGGGCAGAACATTTTCAAATTCCTGAGTCAGGGAAATCCGGGCGACAAAGCCGCTGATTTCCGTCTTGATGTCCGTATGCCTCAGGGGAACAAAGCCGGCCGGTTTGCCGTCCTTGCCGATGATTTGCAGCTCCGTGCTGCCTCCGGCTCCAGCGGATGCCGGCGACCCCTTGCCGGGACCCGCCGATGCGGAATCTGGGTAGATGGCTATACCTGCGCAAATCAATGCCAGCACGGCCAGGACGGCCCAAAGGCGAGTCTTCATACTTCCTCCAGCTACTCTGAGGGGAGAACGGGAAGGGCCTTAATCCTTGCGAAGTATTTTTTACGGGATTTTTACCTGCCTGGCGAATAGCAGTTGTCTGAAGGGGCAATCGCCCGGTCAAATCCCCATTAAAATCAACCAGTGGCGACGATTTATACGCTGGGCCATTCCACCCGCGAATTGGCCGATTTTTCCCGTGTCCTCCAGGCCCATGAGATTCGCCTGCTGGAAGACATCCGCGCTTTTCCCATGTCACGGCGGTACCCCCATTTCAATCGTGATCACCTGGAGTTGTGGCTGCCGGAAATCGGTTGCGGCTACCTCTGGGAGAAAGACCTTGGCGGAAGACGCGGTAAGCAAATGGCGGACGAGCAATCTCCGAATGTGGCGCTTCGCAATCCCTCATTCCGCAACTACGCGGATTACATGCTCTTGCCACAGTTTCAAAAAGCGATTGAACGGTTGGTGGGGAAGGCGGAAAAGCAGAATACAGCTATCATGTGCGCGGAATATGTCTACTTCCGCTGCCATCGCATGCTGGTATCGGACTATCTTGTGAGCCGGGGCCACACCGTTCTGCACATCCTGGATGAGAAACCACCGACTCCGCACAAGCTAAGCAAAGATGCCCGAATGGTGGAGGGAGAAGTGGTTTATCGCGGGGATTATTTGCCTTTAACCGGATAACTGGCGGGCAAGGCTCGTCCCCAGAATTTGAAAATCACCAACTTACCAACTCACCAACTTTTCATACTGAGAGTAGCGCCTGGACTACATCGGCCTCTTCATGCTCAAACACCGTCCGCAGATCGATGAGAACGCTGCCTTCCTCCACGCGCGCAACCACTGCCGGCTTATGGGCGCGAAGCCGTGCGGCCAGTTCATCGGCGCTCAATCCTTCGGCCGTGACAGCTAAAAGGCTTGTGGGCAAGGTTGATGTGGGCGCCGAACCCCCGCCCACCAGCGACTCACCAGAGATGATTTCAATACGCAACTGCGCCTGCGATTCCAGTTTCTTTCGCAATGCCTCCGCGCGCTCGCGAATATCGGCGGCAGACAGGCGCATCATCCGGGCAAAGGGAATCGCATCATGGTTTTGCCGGATGTACTCCATCAGCGTGGCTTCGAGGGCAGAGTAGGTGAGCTTGTCCACGCGCAGCGCCCGGAACAATGGATTCACTCTGATCTTCCTGACCAGCTCTTCCCGTCCGCTGAGCATCCCTGCCTGCGGTCCGCCCAGCATCTTGTCGCCGCTGTAGGTTACAACGTCCACTCCTGCGCGCAGGCTGTCCATCACTCCGCTTTCATTGATGCCAAAGCCGTGCAGCGGCAGCAGCGCCCCGCCTCCCAGGTCTTCCATCACGGCGATCTTATGTTTGTGCCCCAGCGCAGCCAGCTCTTCCAGCGGCGGCTGTTCGGTGAAACCCACAATGGCAAAATTTGAGCGATGAACGCGCAATAGGAGCCGCGTCTTCTCATTGATGGCCTTCTCGTAATCGGCAATGCGGGTGCGATTGGTGGTGCCCACCTCCCGCAGGACCGCGCCGGATTTTGACATGACCTCCGGCACCCTGAAAGATCCGCCAATCTCCACCAGTTCGCCACGCGAGACAATCACCTCTCCACCTTCAGCCAGCGTATTCAGCGCCAGCAGGACTGCGGCGGCGCAGTTGTTCACAACCACCGTTCGTATTCTGCTGACGCCCTCCTGGTTGAGCAGGCGGGAAAAAAGACGCTCCACATGGACGTCGCGCTTGCCTCTTTCGCCCGCAGCGATATCGAACTCCAGGTTCGAATAACCTCCAGCCACTTGGGCAACACGCTTGAGCGCAGACTGCGCCAGCGGCGCGCGTCCCAGGTTGGTATGCAGGATCACTCCCGTGGCGTTGATCACCGGCTTGAGCGAGAACTCCAGGGCAGCGTGCAGTTGCCGGGCAATGCCATCCGGAAGCCCTGCAATCACAAGCTGCACAGATTCTTCATTCTCCAGGTGGCCGGTTGAGATCTCTTCCCGCACCTTCGCGAGTACCACGCGAATGGCCTCCGTAACGGATGGCTGTCCTTCGCGCTCGATCATTGGCGCCAACTCGGGTTGATGGAGGAGATCGTCAACCGAGGGAAGAAGGCGGTAAAGATCGGATTTGGGGGAAACTTTCACTGGGGACATTATAGTTTTCTTTGCGTTTTGGAGTTTATCTCGAACGAAGTGAGAGATCCCTATCGGCGGAAAGGAAGTCTCGGGGCCTACGCCCGGAAGCTAATGGGGAGCGGGTAGGGTCCTCTCACTCCGTTCGAGGCAAGCTATTCAAAACCACAAGCTCTCACCCCACCTCAACCAGGCCGTAGCGACGTTGCCAGTGTCTCTTCAAATGTTCCATGATCCGCCCGCGGTCTTCTGCGGTGTAATCAGAATTCGTCTCTTCAACCACCTTGACCGCCTCTGCCTTCGCGATTTCCAGAAGCTTCCTGTCGCGGACAGGGTTGGCAATGCGAAAACTGGAGAAGCCTGCCTGACGCGTGCCAAACAGCTCGCCGAAGCCGCGAAGCTCAAGATCAAGTTCAGCGATCTCAAATCCATCCTGGGTGCGCACCATCTCGTTCAACCGGCGCTCTCCCTCCGGAGAAACCTTTCCTCCCGTCATCAGAATGCAATACGATTTGGCGGCGCCGCGCCCGATGCGTCCGCGAAGCTGATGTAATTGTGAGAGCCCGAATCGCTCGGCGTGCTCGACCACCATCACGCTGGCATTGGGCACGTCCACGCCAACTTCGATCACCGTGGTCGCTACCAGCACATCAATCTCGCCCTTCTGAAACTGGCCCATGGTTTTCTCTTTTTCATCGGGGCTGAGCCTGCCATGTAATAACCCCACGTGCAAATCTGGAAAGATGCGCGAACGCAGCTCCTCATGCATCTGCATCGCCGCTTTCAATCCGCTCCTGGAGGTGGCAGGAGCTTCAGTAAATTCCAGCTCCGGCTCGTCGCTGGGGCTGCCTTCAATCACCGGATAAACCACGTAAGCCTGCCGTCCAACAGCTACTTGCTTTTTGACAAACGCCCAGACCTCTTCCGCCCGCTGGTCGGAAATCTTGCGCGTGGTAATGGGTGTATGCCCAGGAGGAAGCTCGTCCAGCACGCTGGTATCCAGATCGCCATACAGCGTAAGCGCCAGGGTGCGCGGGATGGGAGTGGCGGTCATGACCAGCGTGTCCGGTTCAGCCTCGCCTTTTTTCATCAGCTTGAAACGCTGCATCACACCAAAGCGGTGCTGTTCATCCACAATCACCAGACCTAGTTTGTGAAACTCCACCTTTTCCTGGATCAGGGCATGGGTGCCGATCACCAGGTGCGCGTCACCCTGCGCAATGTGCTTTCGTGCATTGCGCTTGAGCGCCTCTTCCAGCGAACCAGTGAGCAGCACCACCCGATAGCCCGCCTGCTCCAGCGTTCGCCGGGCAGAAAGATAGTGCTGCGTGGCCAGAATCTCCGTGGGCGCCATAAGGGCCACCTGATAGCCGTTTTCCATGGCAATCACCGCTGCCTGCAGCGCCACAATGGTCTTGCCTGAGCCTACGTCTCCCTGCAGCAGCCGGCGCATGGGCGAAGGCTTCTGCATGTCCTGAGCAATCTCCTTGAGCACGCGTTTCTGCGCCGCCGTTGGATGAAATGGCAGAATTTTTTTCAGGGCTTCGCGCACTTTGTCATTCAGTTCGAACGCGATGCCTGTGCTCCGGCGGACGCGTCTGCGCTTTAACTCCATCCCCACTTGCAGGAAGAACAGTTCCTCAAAGATGAGCCGTCGATGTGCCGGAGTTCTGGAGTTCTCCAGGTCGGCGAATTTTTCTTCGATTGGCGGGAAGTGCACTCGCTGGAAGGCGGTGCGTCGATCAGGCAGATTCAGTCGCCGGCAGAGTGCTGCCGGCAGTCCATCAGGAATTTCCGGCTCGAGATTCTGCAAAGCAGTATTGAGAATGCGGCGGAACCAGCGCGAAGTCAGCTTGCCATCGGCGGCCGATCCGTAGATAGGTACGATGCGGCCTATCTCCAGCGACTCAATCACCGGAGCAGCCTCGCCATCGAACTCTTCGGCCTCCACTTCGTCCAGGATTTCAAACTGCGGCTGCGCGATTTGCAGGCCGCGTCCCTTCCAGCCTTCTTCAACTTTGCCGTAGAGCGCAACCATCTGCCCCGGCTTGAAGCGGTTGCGCAGGTATTCGCCGTGAAACCAGATACACTCGATCTTATCGCGCCCCTGTCCGGCCACCAGGCGGAAGATAGGCATACGTTTGGTGCGGAAAACTCCGAAGCTGCGGACCTCGGCAATTACCGCAGCCATCTCGCCCGGCCGCAGTTCCGCAATGCCGCGCGGGTTCAGGCGGTCTTCATAGCGAAAGGGCAGATAGTAGAGCAGATCATCCACAGTGTGGATGTTCTTGTGCTCCAGCCACTCGGCCACGCGAGGACCAACGCCCTTAACGAACTTGATTTCTGTCTGGAGTTGCAACACGGCTAGGGATTTTTGACCACCTCTCCGATGTTAGCAACGGTATCGCCTTTTTTCATGGAAGGAACGGCGCAGATATAAAGAACTACGCCCGCCGCCGGAGCGTAAGCTTCAAAAACTGTCTTACCGAAATAATCCGTGACGTAGCCCACCTTCATCCCCTGCTCCACATATGTGCCACGCTGAACCAAGGGATAGAAAACACCGGTTTGCTCACTTGCGATTGTATCCACCTTGCCAATCCACACCGGATGGTCAACCGGGGCCGGCGTTCCCGGCAGCATCTTGAGATAGCGCATCACGCTGAGCGTCCCGTCCACCAGCGCTCTCACGTCTTCCGGTTTTACGGTGCCCGAATATCCTGCCTCCACCGCGATTGCCGGCTTGCCACGAGTGTTCGCAGTGTTGTCCAGGTAGCGCGAGGCGTTGGGATCTTTAGGGCGGTCGCTCCACACGATGATGTGATCCAGGCCGAACGCCAGCACCATCTGCTGCGTGATCGCGTCCTGCTTCTCGTTCCCGGTCTTAGGCCAGTAGCTGTAAGGACGCAGGTTCTCGTCCAGGTCACCGCCGTGGTAGTCAATCAGGTAGTCACATCGCTCCACCACCTCCCGAGTAATCAGAAAAGACGCACGCTCTGTTTGTGAGCCATCTGCCTTCCCCGGGTAGAACCTGTTCATGCTCTTGCCATCAACCGGATTCAGGTGCGGGGCCTTTTGTAGAAATGATTGGATATTGACCAGCGGAAGGACAATCACAGTTCCTGAAGTCTGAGTCGGATCGAGCTCCGGAATCAGCTTTTCCAGCGCGATGATTGACGCGTATTCGGTTCCGTGAGCGCCCGATACCAAGGCCAGCACCGGCCCTGGTTTGCTGCCGCGCACCACCACAACGGGAATTGATGTTGCGGCATCCACTCCTGCCGGCACTTCGATAAAGCCAGTGGCTTTTTGCCCGGCGGCGGCAGTGGCAGTGCCTACGGTAAAGCTGGATTGCTGGGCCAACGCGGCTACAGAACATAGAACGAGCAGAAGGGCGGGCAGAGGAGGAAAAGTCTTATTCATGGCGCTGAAAGTATAAAAGAATCTTCAACGCCGGGTTGGCATTAAACCGGAGAACTTTCCTTCAGCGAAGAGAGCACCTGATGGATAGTGCGGTGAAGTTCCCGGGCACTAATGGGCTTGGAGAGATACTCATCCATGCCGGCTTCCAGGCAGCGCTCACGGTCGCCCTTCATGGCGTGCGCAGTCATGGCGATAATGGGAAGGTGGCAGCCTGTCTGGCCCTCCTGCTGCCGGATGGCTCGGGTCGCGGTTAATCCATCCATTTCCGGCATCTGAACGTCCATCAGCACCAGGTCAAATGACGAATTTTCGAGTTGTTGCAGGGCTTCTTTGCCATTCCCAGCAACTGACACTTTGTGACCCGCTTTTTCCAGCAGGCGCACCGCCAGTTTTTGATTCACAGCATTGTCCTCAGCCAACAGAATCCTGAGCGGCACCAGTGGCGCAGCTGGCACGCTCGCCTCAGGGCGCTTCTCTTCTTCCGGTTGCTGGTCCGGATAGAGCATGGCCGCAATGGCCTTTGAGAGCTCTGATTTTCGCAATGGCTTTACCAGGCATGCGGCAGTCCCAACTTCACGGCAGCGGACGGCGCGATCGTGGTAATCATTGGAAGTCAGCATTACGATCACAGACCGCATGCGCGCTGGACCGGCTTGCCTGTACATGACTTCCAGGCTGTCCCCTCCCGGCATGTCGCTGTCCAGCAGAATTACGTCGCAGGGGTTGGCATTAAGGTAAGCAATGCCGGCAGCAGCTGAATCGAGGGCCACGGGACGCATGCCCCAGGCGGACAGCATCTCCTCCATAATCTTCCGGCTGGTCGCATTGTCGTCTATGATCAACGCCGAGCAGCCTTCGAAACTCCGCTGGACCGGCGCTAGTTCCAGCTCTGCTGTGGCAGGTGTCTTCAGCAATGTGGTGAAATAGAACCGCGCTCCCTTGCCCAGTTCACTTTCTACTGTGATCTTTCCGCCCATCAGCGCCGCGAGCCGCGAAGAGATGGCCAGTCCAAGTCCGGTTCCGCCAAAGCGGCGAGTGGTGGAGGCGTCGGCCTGGCGGAAGGAATCAAAGATCATCTGCTGGTGCTCCCGAGCGATGCCGATCCCGTTGTCAGCCACGCAAACTTCCAGCTCCACCTGGCTGTCGGCGTGCGGTTGGGCTTCCACCGAAACCGTGACTTCGCCGCGTTGGGTAAATTTGATGGCGTTCCCCACCAGGTTCAGCAGCACCTGCTTCAGTTTGCGAGGATCGCCCACCAGAAATGCCGGTACCGAAGGAGAAATGCGGCAGCAAAGTTCCAGGTTCTTGCCATGGGCCGCCATAGCCAGCGCGTGCAATCCATCCATAATGGTCTCAGCAGGGTTGAACTTTTCTGAACTCAATTCCATCCGGCCAGCTTCAATTTTGGAAAAATCCAGAACATCATTGATCAGGTGCAACAAAGCCGTGGCTGACTGGTCGGCGATGCTGAGGCAGCCAAACTGTTCATCTGTAAGTTCGGTCTCTTTGACCACTTGCAGCATGCCCAGTACACCATTGAGTGGCGTTCTGATCTCGTGGCTCATGTTGGCCAGGAATTCGCTCTTGGCGCGGGCTGCGGCCTCCGCGGCTTCCTTCGCATGGCGCAGGTCGCGGGTGTGCTCATGCACCAGCGCCAGCAACCGCCGCTCCGTGGCTTTCATCCGGCGGATGCGCAACGCATTGACCCCCACCCCCACCAGTGCACAGCCCAAAGCGCAGACGAAAATAAACCAGTTTGTCTTGTAAAACTGCGGCTTCAGGACCACGTCAAAGGAAATGCCGGCCTCGTTCCAGACTCCGTCATTGTTCGAAGCCATTACGCGGAAGCGATATTCCCCTGGAGGAAGACTGGCGTATTCAGCTTCTACGTTTCTGGCATCTGAAGAAGTCCAGACCTTGTCTTTGCCCTCCAACTTATGCCGGTAACGCACATGCTCCGGGGCTACCAAACTCAGGGCGGCGAAATGAAACTTCAGGTCCCGCTTGCCCACCAGTTCAGCTTTGTCGTCCACCGGCTCCCCTTCGCTGGTCACGCTTTCCAGCACTACCGGCGGTGCCACAGGGTTGATGGAAATATGTTCAGGATCGACTACTACAACACCGCCAAGATTGGCGAAGTACAGCTTTCCATCCGTGCCCTTCCATCCGCTGGACTGGCCGGCATTAAACTCATTGCTCGCGAGGCCATCAACAACGTCGTATGCGCTGTAGCTAAGGACATAAGTGTGGTCCGCCGCAAAATGGTTAAGATCACTTCTCCGCACTCGGAACAAACCGCGGTTGGAGCTCATCCACAAGTAACCCTTACTATCCTCCAGAATGCTCCAGATGCTTGTGCTCAGCGGGCCATCTTTCATGGTTGGCAGCAGCTCAATCCGCTCATTTTCAATGCGAACCAGACCGGGACTGTTGGTTCCAATCCAGAGAACGTGATCTCGGTCTTCATAGAAGCAGCTGGCTTCTCCCGCCGCTTTGCCCGGTTGCTGCGGGATCTCATAGTTCGTGAATTTGCCGTCCCTAAATTCTGAAACCCCGACTTGGGTTGCGAACCACAGGTTTCCTTCGTGGTCCTGAATCATTGAGTGCACAAAGCTGCTGGCAATGCCATCGTTTGTTGTGAGAGTGGTAAGCTTGCCGTCTTTGAGCCGCAACAGCTCATTCGTCCTGGTCGCAATCCAGAGATTACCTGACCTGTCATGAAACAAGGAGCGGATTCCGATAGTCGCCAATTTTTTCGGAATGCCAGAACGGACCAGGCTGCCACTGTGAAATATCTGGAGTCCCCCCACGGTACCAATCCATAGATTCCCGGCGGGATCAGCGCTAACTGTAGTTACCATGTTGTCATTGCGATTTATTCCGCTCTTATAAGACTTGATGCGTCCCTGGCGTATGTGGCTCAAACCGCCAATGGTGCCTGCCCAGATGCTGCCGTCCGCCACCCCATACACAGCCCAGACAAAATCGTTGGACAGGCCCATGTTGTGGTCGTAGATTGTGAACTTACCCTGTGTAAGACGGGTCACCCCGCCAGGGAATGTGCCCACCCAAATGCTACCTTCATGGTCGATAAATAATGAAGCGACATTGCTGCGGGGCAATCCGTCCTTTTCTCCCAGGCACTGCACACTTCCCGCTTGCAGACGGCAGACGCCGTCTTGAAAGAGTCCTACCCAAAGATTGCCTGCGGCATCCTGGACAATGGCGCTGACTCTGCTCTTTGAGAGCTGCGGCGCCGGATACCGATTTAATTTGTTTTGTGACAGGCTATAGAGGCCCTGCTTGACAGTGCCGACCCAAAGTGTGCCTTGCCGATCAACAAACAGTGCAGTGGGATTCGAGATGTCGAACGTTTGTTCAATCGCGCCGGTACGATTCAGCTTGAATACGTGATCGCCGACTGCGACCCAGAGACCGCCATCAGGCGAACTGGCCAACGCTGAGGTCCGCTGTTGTGCGAGCTCTGGATTGTCAGTATCCAATGTCAGCTTGCCCGATTTCAGTATGGCCAGACCTTTTGCTGTTCCAATCCACAAATTCCCTTGGCCGTCATTGGCCAAGGCAGAAACGTAGTCGTCAGGAAGGCCGTCCTTCACAGTGTAGGATTGGAATTTGCCCTGGCTGTAACGAGAGAGACCGCCGCTGTAGCTTCCGGTCCACAGGATGTCTTCCTTGTTGTCCTCCAACAACACTATAGGATTGTTGCTGTGAAGCTCCGGCGTATTGCTCTGATCGAAGACCTTGAACTGCCTGCCGTTGAATCTGGCGAGCCCCTCCGGTGTCGCCAGCCACAGGTACCCGTCCCGGCCCTGGGTGATCGATGTGACCGCGTTTTCCGGGAGGCCGTCTGCCGAGGTCCACGAGTGGTGGACATACTGCTTGAGGGATTTTGTCTGCGCCCAGGCTGTTACCGTTGCCGCCATAACCAATAAGACGGCAAGAAACATTGTCCTGACACTGATTTGCAAACTTCTCACAGTTGCACGTACATCTTCTGGATTCCGTCCTATTGTCCGTCTGACCATGGTACCCCTGACGCACGTTATTGGTAAACGAAAGAGTAACTTAGGTCTTCGGCTGTTGGTGGCTAAAACTTGAGTGGCCGGGGCCTTTCGAGCATTACGAATGTACTCTTGTTAGCCGCAGGCATGACCTTCCTCGCGCCCGGCGGTGAACCAATGTTCCTGAAGGGTACACGGCTTACCTTCCGATCATTACTTTAGTGACCCGGTACACCCCCATCAAGCTAGCTTCCAGTGCCGGATCACCAAATCTAACGAAGGAGAAAGCCTTACCACCATGAAAAATACTCCACAAAAACTTATCCTATCCCAGGAAACGCTGAGAATCCTGGTCCATGAAAAACCAGCTAAACCTGGCAGCAACTTGATCACTACTCATCCCTTGTGTCCGATCGGCGCAGGGACCAACTTCGGCCAGCGCTAGGCCACAGCAAAGACTTCATACACCCTGCCTGCCGGCATGCCGGAGGGCAGGGCCCCCTAAGTCACTCTGCGAGCAGTTATTAGAATTTTGTTCTTGCTGCAACGAAGATAGCAACACTTAAGCAGTAAGATTTTCTTTGCGCTACATTCTCTTCCATAAACCCTACGGCGTCCTGAGCCAATTCTCCGGTGCTTCAGGCACCCTCAAGCAATACATCTGTGTACCGGGAGTTTATCCGGTGGGCCGGCTGGACCGGGACAGTGAAGGTCTGTTGCTTCTCACTGACGATGGTCTGCTCCAGCACCGGTTGTCCGATCCGCGATTTAAGCATCCACGCACGTATTGGGTACAGGTAGAAGGCGTTCCCGCCCCGGCCGCGCTCGAGCACCTTCGCCATGGCGTGGTGATCCAGGGTCAACGTACTCGTCCCGCGCACGCGCAATTATTACCCGAGGCGCCGGATCTGCCGCCGCGCGATTTCCCCATTCGGTTTCGTAAGAACGTGCCCACCGCCTGGATCGAATTGATTCTGATCGAAGGAAGGAACCGCCAGGTGCGACGCATGACCGCCGCCATCGGGCATCCCACCCTGCGGTTGGTGCGTGTAGCAATTGGCGACTTGCGCCTGGGAGATCTCCTCCCGGGCCAGTGGCGGAAATTGACTTCAAGCGAGATACAACAACTCAAACAGAATCGTTCCTGACCAATCCAGCTTTTTTGTTCCAGACTCGGACGGGGAGAACGAATGAACTTTCGGTTTGTCCCGCTTCTTTGATTTCACCGGTCCACGTACCAGTGACATTGGGAACTGAAACTAAAAATGCCAGCCAGCAAAGGAGCGATAACTCTCAATCGCACTGACACCTTCTTCACAACACTTTTGCTTCTTCGGATTCAAACAAGGGCTTCCATGAATCGTCGAGCTGGATCCATTGCTCATCCTCCAGCCAGGAGGCCTTCATCTCCGGAACATGGAGCAGGCCGTGGCCCTGGGAGCAGACCAGCTCTGTTCCCCACCAATCCAGGAACAATCGGGCAGGAACGCCGACATAGCTTTCATGTTCCAGCCGCTTCAGGCAAATCCGGCAGCGCCGGTATTGGTCGTGGAGAGACCATGTGATCGCCAGGACTGTGGTCACCAGCAGCAACCAACTGGAAATGGCTCCGGCATAGGAGGGAAGAGATCCGGTAAAGGTGAGCAACACCCAGCGAGTGCCTTCCAGAGAAGCCACGAAGCAAGTCGCGATGAGCAGGACCGTTTTGGCGGCAAAGAACAGCCACCAGCGGTAGTTCTCGCGAAACTCAACGCGCATTTTCAGCGAAATGGAGCGCGCCAAGCGGAGGGTAAGAATCGCCATAGACCCTATCAGGGCCAGCAGGGCAAACAGCAGGTAGATCTCCACTCCTTGCAGAGCCTGGTCCTGGATGGGCGCCAGCTCAGCCTGGGCAGAACCCAGGGCCGACGCGGCATCGTGAACGAACTTATCAAACTCGCCCCGCGCCTCGGCACGCGGAACCCCCGGACGCAGACGCAAGACAGCGCCAGTGCGGTCGGCATTGTTGAAGGCACGAGCGTGGGTCCGGCTGAAGGTCCAAACCGAGATCTCGCGGGAAATAAACCAGAACCTTGCCGGCAACACGCCAATCACGGTGCTGGTGGTCCCCTGGAACGCCACTTGTTTGCCCACAATTCCTCGATCACGATGGAATCCGTGCTCCCACAATCCGTTGGAGATGACAATGCAATTAGGACACAGCGCCTGATCGCCCGGGTGAAACACATGCCCGAGCTCGGCATTGACTCCCATCACATCAAAGAAATTCGACGCAACGCGGGCGCTGATCAGCTCCTCGCGTCCCAGCGCAGTCGTCATCCTTGCCGGCTCCCAGGAGTAAGCTGAGAGTGATTCCGCCGTCTTGCTCTGTTGCGACCAGCGGGAGGTGGTGAGGAAGAGGGTATCTGACGGATAGTGGACATAAGGGCCACTAAAAGAAAGCTGTACCAGGCGGTCGGGGTTTTTATACGGCAGCCACCACAAGGCACCACGAACGGTGGGAGCAAATCCGCTGGCCACCACTACCACGATCAGAAGGAGCCCCAGGCTGATCAGGCAGAATCGCGGAGCGCGAGGGACTTCGCGCGCCAGGCGGATGGCTTTATCGCGATTGAACCTGGACCACAGCGCATCGCTGAAGGCTCTCCACAAATGGCTTGCTATCTGCCGTTTGCGGGCTGCATTGAGCTGTCCTGATTCGAGCAGAAAGTGGAGCCAATGCCAGACTTCCTTGCGCTGCTTCTCCAGCCAAGCTTGGCGCTGGGCTTTGGGCGCCAGGAGGCTCGCCATCCAGAGCACAACTGAAGACAACCGGATAAGGCCGCGAATTGGCCTGGCAGCTTCCATAACTTCTTAGACGCTTTCTCTCTATTTATGCTGCGCCATCTTTCCATTCAACGCAAGCCGCGCCTGCAAAATATCTTCCCTTAGACGGCTGAGCCAGCCAAATAAGGCCTTTGCCTCTGATGCCCCGACTATCTGGCTGTTCTCTCCATCCTCCGCTTCATCATCCCCCGCAGGATCCGTTCCGTCATGGTGCCAAAGGGCTGGTCCGTTGTTAGATACGTCCAGGTGGCTCCACGCTCTATATATTTGACACCGCCGGCTTCCGCTTCGGTCAGCCGCCTGGCGGTCTCCTCCTCGAGTTTTATTTCCAGTTCCTGAAACAACTGGTGGACCTGGACGAGGTATTCGTGCAGGGGATCGCGGCCTCCCCAGGTAACCCAGTGGATGCCGGAGCGCAGTTCGGAGGTCGCGGACAGGCATTCTGCCCAGAGTTCGTCTATGGTGGTGAGCCGCACCAGGCGCTCGATTTCCGAAGCACTGGGAGTGGCGCCAGTCAGGATATCCTGCCGCCGGCGCTGGATCGCCAGCCGCTGCCCTTCAATCACCGACTCATACTTATGCAGAAATTGGCGGATGGTGAGGTTCTGGCCCTCCACCACGCGCTGAATGCTGTCGGGTTCCTGGCGGAACAGGGGATCGTCCATGCCAAAGCGGACGAGCAGATCATCTTCCAGAGAGACAAAGAAGCGCGAACAGCCAGGATCGCCCTGGCGCCCGCTGCGGCCGCGCAGCTGATTGTCGATGCGCCGGCTTTCATGCCGGTTGGTCCCGATCACGTAGAGCCCGCCAAGTTCCCCCACACCTTCACCCAGCTTGATGTCCGTTCCGCGGCCGGCCATGTTGGTGGAGATGGTCAGAGCACCGCGCTCACCGGCGCGCGCCACAATGGCCGCTTCCTTTTCTTCATGGCGTGCGTTGAGCACCTGATGATGAATGCCGCGCTGCTGAAGACGGCGGCTCAGCCGTTCTGATTCTTCCACACTGGTAGTCCCCACCAGCAGCGGCTGCCCTGTCTGGTGGACGCGCTCGATCTCCTCCATCACCACGTCCTCTTTCTCACGCTTGGTGCGGAAAATCACGTCCGGGTGGTCTACGCGAATCACCTGGTGCGCCGATTGGCAATCGTCGCGCAGGTT
>DATDGH010000082.1:0-9826 GCA_036522215.1 Candidatus Angelobacter sp.
TCCGTCCCATACGGGCCCAATGCTGCGAAGCACGGTGCGGCGCTCGGCATCAGTCTTTGCCAGCAGTAGATGCACGATTCCGGCGCCCAGATCAAAGCCGTCCAGGACCACGTAGCCAGTGATCATGATGGCGACAAGCCAGAACCAGACAAATAGCATCAGATCTCCTGAACTGCGGTGATCGGCAGACCGGTTTTCACATCGGCTGCTGCCGCGGAAGGCCCATGCGCAATCTCACGATGCATGAGATACAGAAACAGAATTGCCAGCACAGCGTAGAGGCCCATAAATCCCAACAGGGTGAACAACCCATTTCCTGCATGCACATATTTGGAATAACCCTCGCTGGTGCGCAGGATGTTGTAAACCAGCCATGGCTGCCGGCCGATCTCCGCGGTCATCCAGCCCGCCGTGTTGGCGATGTAGGGGAAGGGAAGACAGAGCAGCAGAATCCATAGCATCCAGCGCGAGGTAAAGAGTTTTCTTCGCTGCAAAAGGAAGATGGCTGCCACCATCACCGCCACAAACAATGTCCCCAGCCCAGCCATGATGTGATAGCTGTAGTAAAGCAAAGGGATATTTGTGGGCCACGTGTCTTTGGGAAATTCGTTGAGTCCTTTGACTTCCGCCGTGGTGGTTCCATAGATGAGAAAACTCAATACCTTATTGACCACCAGCGGATTATCGATGCGCTGATGCTCTTCATCCGGCTGGCCTATGAGGACGATGGGCGCTCCAGCCTCAGTCTTAAACAGGCCTTCCATGGCTGCTGTTGTCACCTGCTGATGTCGTGCCATGTATTTGCCCTGCAAATCACCAGTGGGAAAAATCTGGAGAATGCTGAAAATAACTCCCGCAATCACGCCCACCCGCAAGAAAGCACGGCCTTGTTCGACAAAAGTATTCTCCAGCAGGTAGTAAGCTCCAACCGCCGACATCACGAAAGCTGCGGTAATCACCGCGCCGCTCATATTGTGCGCGTACTGCAACAGGGCCCACGGATTCAGCAGCAGTCCCCAGAAGCTGATCACCTGAAAGGAGCCATCCGCCAGCCGCTGGTAGGCGACCGGGTGTTGCATCCAGGCATCAGTGACGATGATGAAGAACCCTGAAAGCCAGGAGCCGAGAAACACCAGGAACGCGGCCCACCAGTGCCCCTTGGGTCCAAGCCGTTTTTCTCCATACAGGAACAACCCCAGAAAGGCCGACTCCAGAAAGAATGAGAAGACGCCTTCCATGACTAAAGGCTGGCCGATCACTCCTCCGGTCAGGCGGGCAAAATGCGACCAGTTCGTTCCAAACTGAAATTCCATGGGAATTCCGGTAACTACGCCCATGAGGAAGTTGATTCCAAAAATCTTCGCCCAGAACCGTGCCGCCTGGTTATAAAGCTCGTTGTGCGTGCGCAGCGCCATGGTCTTCAGCACCACAATCAGCAATGCCAGGCCCATGGTGAGTTGCGGGAACAGGTAGTGAAAGGTGATGGTGAAGGCAAAATGAAATCGATGAATCAGCGCGGCGCTGTCCAATTCAGCTGTCTCCAGGGTTAAAGCGGAATCTCCTATCAATTCTCTTACTTTTTTCGGCTTTGCAGAGAAAAAATCCAGCGCAGCAAAGCCGCAACCGGACCCAAGACTTCAATAAGCCGAGAACGAAAGAAAGTATCTGTACGTAGTATTTGACAAAATCAATGCTTGGACACAGGACGCACTCGCAGGAATAAAACTGCTCCAGTCGGATGGGCGCCATACACGGGAGTCAAAGCATCCGGCTTGCTGTAAAACGTCACCTGGCCGCCGACAGCGGTGGAGAGATAGGGAATTCGATCAAATTCCCGGTCATAGCCGACGGTGTAGGCCTGCACGCGGGCCAGAAAACTCTCTTCGAATCCCGGGGGCTCCGGACCTCCGTTCAGCAGCAGTTCGGTGGTGCGGTCCACGTTTTCAATCCGTCCCCAAACATAGTTGTGCTGAACAAAACGCAAGGTGGATTCCATCAGATAGCCGTTGAAATCCTCACCGCTCGCCAGGGAATGGTTTCTGCCCCACAACAAAGTTGACGCCCAATTACCTCTGGCGAGTGGACGGTTATACATGATCGAGGCAGTCATGCGCTGGAGGTCTTCACCGGGGTGAACCGCCTCCGGGCTGGTGAGGTGGGCAAACGAATACTGCGCGCTCCAGTTCTTTCCTGGCTGAACCGTCAAACGAGTCGACCACGAATCGATCTTTCCCGAATCAATGTCCCAGCGAAATTCGTCGGGTTCACGGCCATGAAAGCCCGAGCCTTCCACGCGAACAGCTTTGTAAGTCAATCCGGCGGTGATTACATCGGCGGCGATGTGAGTGGAGTCCTGGAGATGATGTCCCAGAGTGGCAATGGGATTCTCCGATGCCGAGCTGCGATGCGCGTAGGCCGAAGGACCCATTGCGGGATCGCCAGCAGGAGCTGCATAGAAAGACAGCAGGGAGTGTTTACCGACTTTGACGTCGTACAACGCTGCCAGCTCCATAAAGAAGTCATGTGGGTGCTGCCCGTTTGTAATCGGATTGCCAAAAGCAGTCTCGCCTTGCTGAAAGAGCTCCGGGTAAAAACGATGAGTAACGGTGGCCGGCTCCAGGCTGATCATGGCCCGCAACGTCAGTTGTCCGGGGCCGAACTGGCGCTGTGCCATCCCCATAAGCCAGTTGGTGGAGAAGACCTTGTCCGAGCCCGGCGGCCCGCTCTGCTGGATTGTGCTCAGAAAGGCCACTCCGTGCAGCATCAACTGCCAGTTTCCTTTTGCCGCCATCAGCATGTCGTGCGGTGAAGAATCCGGCTCAACCGTGGTGCCAGAGGCGCCATGATGCAGTATCTCTTCAATGAGATTTGCCGGACTGTGTTCATGGTGATGGGCCATTCCCGGCGTGGATTGGTCCATCTGTGGGTCCGGCGACGAGTCCTGAGCTGTCAGGGTACTTCCTGCGCTGAAAGCCAGCAATAGGAGAAGGATCTTTAATCGGGTCATCGGAAAAAACACCCAATGCATGGATGCGGCAAAAAATCTGGCTTGCCGGACGAACTAATAATTACGAATGGGAGACTGGAATGGATGGGACGATCTAAATGCGCAGGGTCGGAGGGGATCGTCGCAGATCAGCGGGGGCGAGCGAAGCCCATGATTCAAAGTGGGATTGGGAGAGTGCCCAGCAGGATTGTGAGAAATGCGAGTGCATCATGCAGGGTTGGGTTGAGGCAAAACGGAATGCCGGCATGGCTATTTGCGAGTGACCGGCCACGCAACATTTCTTGGCCGGTAGAGGCGCTACAGGTACTGCAGGAATGGATTCGTGGCAATCAGAGTATCCAGCCGGGGAAGCAGTCGGAGCATCCGTATTGAGAAGCAACGCGGGACAGAACGGCTGGACAACCACAACAACCATCACCAGCAAAGCCAGTTTTTGCAAACCGTGAAACATGCAGAGCTTCACTATAACAAAGATGGGCAAGAAGCCGCTGGCTGTGTTTTTATTCGACGGGGGAAACGAGACACCTTCTCTGGGCGGGTTTTGGGGTCGGTTTAAGCTAGCGGCCAGAAGCTGGCAGCCAGTAGCTGTCTTCAGATGATTCCCTTCAAGATCGCGCCGGCATTCATTCCCAGGCCTTTAGCGATCTTTGCCAAAGTGGTAAGCGACACGTCGACCTCACCCCGCTCGATTTCGCCCATATGAGAGCGATGAATCTCACAGTTGTCGGCAAATACTTCCTGGGACCAGCTCTTTGCTGTTCGCAGCTCGCGACAGCGAACTCCAAAAATTTGCGCCAATGTCTGGGTTGTAGCCATCGGCAGAGATTGTGCATGTGACGTTTATATCCGTCTACCAGTCAGGGCAGGGCCAGTTATTACGTGCGGGGCTATAGGCGGCAGATGAGGGTCCCGTTACAGGGAATAGGAATAGGGAAACTGGACCGCAAAACTGTGGTGTCCTGAAGACGTCGAGTGGCATCTTAGACTTAGGCACAGGGGTTAATTGGCAGCCCTCCCAAAACTAAATGCGAACGCTGGTGTTCAAAAGAGATAGCACAATTCTCGTCCACCCTATGGGCGGCGGTATGGCACTTTAGGGATGAGCCCCTCGAATCAGCCTGTGCGGACGGCAGCCATGATATATTTCGGGGTCTAATAGACAGGAGACACATGAAAAACCTGGCAAAAGTGCTGGCGGTATTGTTAGTGGCGAGCGTTTATGGTCTTGCTCAAGACCGGGACCGGGACCGTGGTCATGATCGCGACCGTGATCATCATGAATATATTCCCAAGCACGGTCCGGACCGCGACCGGGGTGAACATCACCAACAGGCCGAGGACCGCCATTTTCGTGACCGCGATGACCACCCGGACGCTCCTCATGTCCACACGGACGGCCGCTGGGTTGGACACGACTGGGGCCGTGACGATCGCCGTTACCATCTCGACCATCCCTGGGAGCATGGCCGCTTCGTAGGCGGATTTGGTCCGAGACACGTTTGGGTGCTAGGCGGGGGAGCCAGGGAGCGGTTCTGGTTTAACGGCTATTACTTCGCGGTGGCCCCGGTTGAGTACGGGTACTGCGATAACTGGTATTGGGACCGCGATCGTGTCGTGATTTATGAGGATCCGGACCATGTGGGCTGGTATCTGGCCTTCAATGTGCGCCTGGGGACTTATATCCATGTGAATTTCCTGGGGAGATGAGGTCAGCCACGGGTCCAGGGCAAGCTCGGGGCTAGGTTGGCGCTGAGGAATGCGAATGGAGCGAAGACCTAAAGAAAAGACAACGAAGCTGTAGCCCAAATGCCATGAACGGGCGGCTCTGGAGTTTCTACATTTCGCCGTGGAAGAGCACGGATTTATCCGTGCGTTCTGGTCTTGCGAGAAAAGCCGCGCTTTAGCGCTGGGGTTCTGCTCTAGCCGTACGGATGCTTCCTCCTGCATCCTCGTAAAACTAGATTGACAACATCTTTAAACCATGCCATACTTAATGTTTGACAGTCTGGCGTGCCCCTTCGCCCCCAGGATCCAAAGGTGAGCCGGATCGAGAGCTCGCGTAAAGTTAGCGGAGAATCCTGCCTCCCGCTAAAGTCATTCGCAAATGATGAACCTGCAACGGCGTAAACTCGTAGATTTTTCGTCATGTCCCTTCTGCTCGGAACAGGTTCGTGGAAAGATTGCGGTACTTTGCCTGTTGTGGGCCGGCTCCTTGTTCCGGAACGAAAAAGCAATGTTTTGTCCATTCCGGAACGAAAATCTCCTTATTTTTCAATAACCTCACCGAAGTTCCGGATTGCGGCGTCAAGTGAACAAATACTGGGTTTAACCGACAATCGACACGAACGCGCGCATCGGGCGGAACAGGTTCGTGGAAGGATCGGTACATTGCCTGTTGTTGTGGGCCGGGCTCCCTGTTCCGGAACAAAAAAGCAATGTTTTGTCCATTCCGGAACGAAAATCTCTTTATTTTTCAATCACCTCACCGAAGTTCCGGATAGCGGCGTCAAGTGAATAAATGCTGGATTTAACCGCCAATCGACACGAACGCGCGCATCGGAAACGGGGAAAAACCGGAACAACGGCTTATGGCAGGGTCGAAAATCATCCGAAATCTAATCCGTACAGACGGTGCTCAGCACCGTCTCCGCGCCGAAAGGCGCGTGCTTGGTTCGTGTAACCGCGACGGATTTCCATGAGCTTTCGCGGGCCGCAGGCCCTGAGGGACACTTAAGGAATGCAAAGTCAGTTCTTGTAGGCGATATGAGCCTAATGCTTAAAGCGAGGGCTTTTCCTGGCTCCATGCCAGAAATGCAGGATTTCGACCACGGTCAATGGCCGCCAAGGTGTCGTTATCCTCCTCTTCGAGGAGCGGCACGGGTTCGTTCAGATCCAGTTTCCTATCGTCAGCCATACAACTATGTCAGAGGTGCCGAACGGCGGATTCAAGAAGAACTGTGGGACCCGTAGATATCGATGCAGAGCACAGGGTGACAAGGAAGGGCCGCATAGAGCGGCCCTTTCAGTTTGAGCCACTATTCAATGCTGCGAACGGGCTTCCAGGCACGGATGACGCGCTGGTTGCCGCTTTTCCAGTCTGAGTAATCCGTTTCCACGGTGAAGGTGGTGTCAATGGAGAAGTTCAGGCAGGTCTTGTCCTGAAAATTGAAGCTGATGGAGTGGTAGCCAGGAGAGGTGCTGAACTCAACGGCTTCAACGATCTTGCCTTTTGCCTGAGGATATTGAATGACCTTCCTGTGGAGCGTGCCGAGGGTTGTGCGGAGATTGCCGCGTTGTAGGCGTCGGCGCTTGGCAGAGCGGGATTGCGCCGGGTGGACGGAGCGTTTAGCTTTAATGTCAGCCATATTACCTGGCCTTTCAGGTGATTTGGTTAGGGCCTCGCCAGTGTTTCCGCACTGGCGTGTGCCCGTTTGGTTAAGGTTTAGACTTGTTCTTCTGGACCGCAGCCGCCCTCGGCTGTGGGTTTTTCTTTGATTTTGGTTTAACTGATTGCTGATTGCCAATTGCTAATTGCTTTTTTTGATGCCGCGTCTTCCTGCCATTGGCAATCTTCGGCAGGAGTTCCTGGACACGTTCGATATCGCGGTCGCTCCATACGCGGAACTTGACCCCGCCAGCTATTTGTACCTTTGGGGCTGGGACCTTCCCATCCAGAATGTAGCGATGCAGGGTGACGAGATGGATGGCCAGCCTTCTGGCTGCTTCGCGGGTGGTGTACGTCGCCATATCTACTAGTACTACTAGCTAATATTTGACAGAATGTCAAGAAATTTGTGACGAGTCGCTGGTTCGCGACAGCAAGTGGGTTGGTCGCGGATTCTTCGTTCGACCTGTGCTTTCAGGAAGAAAGTCTCAGGCCCGTCCTCGGTACTGCCTAAGGTGATCCGGACACAGCCAAAGTAAGCGACCATCGTCAATCAGGTACGGATGTAGCCCGCCGTTCTTGGCTGGTCGTTCGAAGTCGAGATAACCGATTAACTCCTTCAGAAGGTAGCGGGTTTCAATATCAACCAACTCAGGCTGATGCTTCTGTCCCAAGGCTTCGGAGAACTGGCTGGCGGTTGAAACGGGTGACTCGGGTAGTTTTTCGATCGCCATGCCACCAACTTCTGCCCAGATCACTGCCGTCGCTTTGCCAATCGCCTTGACGAGTGGACCAACGTGTCTTGTGATGCGCGCGAACCGTTTCCAGCCCTTCTTGATTAACGCAACCCACTCCTTATCCAGACGGAAGCGATAAAGACTATTGTCAGTGGGATGCCAGCCAGAATCGTGCTCGCAATAGAGAGCAAGCTCCAATTCCTCCTTCTTTGTAGCGGACTCCAGCCACGTATCCAGCTGTTTGAAATCTTGACTGGGCACTAGCGTGAAAACGGAGGGGCAGGTCTTTTCCATCTGTTCATTTTGGGAGCGAAGCTGCTCCGTGAATCGGCGGCGCATTTCGGATTCGAACGCGCGCAAACCGTGTATACTTTCCGGCCGCGGGAAGCCTGTAAGGAGAGAATGGATTGTGACATCTTCGCCAGAACGGTCGCAGGTGACATACGCTTTACCTTCTTTGCCACGCTTGACCACTGTCTCAAACAGGTAACTGCTTGGACAATCTGCCTTGCATGGACAAGGTAGGCGGCGTTCCGGTTCCGCACCCGGATAGCGCTTAAAAGTGTCTCTTAAGATTGCCTCCATCCGGCCAAATAGAAATGGTGGATAGTCCGCAGCGACGCTGAGACGAACCTCTTTCGCGGCATCAGAAGCCAGGATGAGGGCCTGGCTCTTGCTGTCGCTATCCTTGTCTTCGAAGGCCGCTGCGTCTCGCCATGGCGTATGCGTCGAGAAACGATGGGCGCGCGCGATCCCCCAGGTCGGTATGCCGGGAGGCAGATGACGCTGAAGTGAGGGGAAGCGGAAGATCATCTCCATCCGCGGAGACCCCGATTTGAGATCGATCTGTTTTCGCCCTTCAGGGGTGGAATATGGGAGAGCCTCCACAACGATACCCACTTCGTTGGGATCGCCAGTAGAGTAGGTCAGATCGAACCAGTCCATCAGGCGGATCAGGTGCTCCCGAACCTTGGGTTGAAGCTTAGCTTTCTTCCAGAGGTTATCCAGGTCCGTTTTGCGCAGGATCCCGTTACGCTCTCGTGCTTCCTTGCTGCGAACTACCAAAGCGATAAGCTCGGTGACCCATTCCGGGTCCAGGATTACGAGGCTGGATAGTTCGTCACGCTCCTGATAGTAGAGGATCTCCCCGAGGTTATGCAGTTGGCCGGCGAGGTCCGTTTGTGCCTCCGGCTTGGTTACATGATTCTTTGTAAGTACGCCGCGGAAAGCTGCAGGGCTCATGTAGTGATGCTTTTGGCGAAGATTGCGGATTTCATCGCGAACCATGAGCCAATCCGGCGGCCATTCGGCCCGTAGTGAAGGGGAGTCAGCTACCAGCCCCAGGATCTTGGTTTGGAGTGTAGCAAAGCCTTTCAAGTCCTTCAGATCGACTGGAAAGTTGCCCTGACATCCCTTGTAAGAGCGCTGGATCTCGGAAAGATTGAGATCGGGGGGAGTATGTTCGGTGTGCGTGGCAACCAGAAGGAACTTTGGGTCGCGTACCCGCATCTTCAACAGCTCGAGCCAGTACCAGAGATCGCGCTTTCCTGACTCGGTGCCCTGGCGGGCGTTCCAGAGAATGAGATAGACGGCGTTTTCCGTGAGGAAGAACTGATGTGTGGCGTGCTCGATGTGCTGACCAGCGAAGTCCCACACTGAAAGGTACATTGGCTGCTTGTCTGTGGGATGAGGTTTTTCGATGCTGATCACCTCCACTCCGAGGGTTTCTTCGCGGGAATCGTCGCAGGGCTGCGGATTCCCCTTGAGAGCCTCGAGGAGAGTGGTCTTACCTGACTTTGGCTCGCCTAAGAGAACCAATTTAACCGTGCGCGGATACACCTTCTGCGTAGAGGTAGACTTTAGATACCGAAAGAAGCTGGGTACACCCCGCTTGAGCGCAGCAAGCAGTTCTTCTGGTAGCGGGTTGCCGCCAAGGTCGAGAGCTTTCAGCCTGCGAAGGTGGACGAACGACTTCGGTATGGTGGTGAGCTGGTTGCCCCTGAGATTGAGGAACTGCAAATTGGTGAGTTGGACGAGGGAGTCCAGTAGTTCAACGAGCTGGTTGTCCCTGAGATTGAGGAACTGCAAATCGGTGAGTTGGGCGAGGGAGTCCGGTAGTTCAACGAGCTGGTTGACGCTGAGATCGAGGTACTGCAAACCGGTGAGTTGGGCGAGGGAGTCCGGTAGTTCAACGAGCTGGTTGACGCTGAGATCGAGGAACTGCAATTTGGTGAGTTGGGCGAGCAAGTCTGGTATTTCGGTGAGCTGGTTGCCGCTGAGATCGAGGTGCTCTAAATTGATGAGTTGGGCGAGCAAGTCTGGAATGGCGGCGAGCTGGTTGCCGAAGAGAATGAGGCGTTTCAAATGGCTGAGTTGGGCGAAGGAGTTAGGCAGTGCGTTGAGCTGGTTCATGCTGAGGTACAGGCTCTGCAAGCTGCTTAGTTGAGCGAGGGAGTCCGGAATAGCGGTGATCTGGTTGTTGCCGACGTGGAGGCCCCGCAAATTGGTGAGATCGGCGAGGGAGTCTGGAATGGCGGTGAGCCGGTTGCCGCTGAGATCCAGGCTCTGCAAATTGCTGAGTTGGGCGAGAGAATCAGGTACGGCAGTGAGCGCCAAACCAGAGAGATCCAACTCGAGGGTGCCGGATTGCTTTGCCTCCTCAATTCTTTGGAGTGCTTGCTGCCAGCGTTTCGGATC
>DATDGH010000083.1:0-2073 GCA_036522215.1 Candidatus Angelobacter sp.
GCGGAGCCGCGAGTTCGGAAATTGTTTTTTGGGACTCGATCTGTGGAAGAGACTTGGACTGGACGGGTTCTTCGAGCAGGCTCTTGACTCGGAACGAGCAGAGGTGGACTGGTCACGAGTGGCGGCGGTACTGGGGATCAACAGGCTGTGTGCTCCTGGCAGTGAGCTGGCGATTGAGCAGCGATGGTACCCGAAGACGGCCCTCGACGATTTGTTAGGAATCGAAGAAGGCAAGATCAACGACACAAGATTGTATCGTTGCCTGGATCGGATTGTGCCGCATAAGACCAAACTGGAAAGACATCTTAAGCAGAAGTACGGGGAGCTGTTCGATGCGCAGTTTGACGTACTGCTTTACGATCTGACCAGCAGCTACGTCGAAGGAGCGGCCGAAGCCAATCCGATGATGAGGCGAGGATATTCGCGTGACCACCGTTCTGACTGCAAGCAGGTTGTGATAGCGCTGATCGTGAATGTGGAAGGCTTTCCGACCAGCTACGAGACGTTCGACGGAAACCGGGCCGATGTGACAACACTGGAAGTGGTAATGAGGATGGTCGAGCGGAAGTACGGCAAGGCTCGACGGGTCTGGGTGTTTGACCGCGGGATAGTCAGCGAAGCCAACCTGGCGGTGTTGAGGAAGAGAAACGGGCAGTATCTTGTTGGAACACCGCGGGCGCAAATGAAGAAGTTCGAAAAGGAACTGCTCGATCCCAATTGGGAGAAGGCGCGAGGTGAGGTCGAAGTCAAACGCATTCCGATCCCAGGCGGCGAAGAGACATATATTCTCTGCCGCTCAGTTGCGCGCCAAGAGAAAGAAAAAGCTATGCGGACCCTGTTCTCGAAGCGGATCGAAAGCGCACTGTCAAAACTTCAAAATCGTGTGAATAGTGGCAAGCTCAAAAACCGGGATAAAATCCAACAATCGATCGGCCGTATTCAAGCCCGCTACTCCCAAATAAGAGACCTGTACCAGATTGAATACAAGGAGGTAGATGGCAAGCCTCATCTGGAATGGAGCCAGATTAAGGAGCGTCTCGCCTGGCGCCAGGCAAGAGAAGGAGCCTACTTGCTAAGGACGAACCTAACCGCCGACACCGCCGAAGATCTATGGAAGAAGTATATGCAACTTACTGAAGTGGAAGCGGCCTTTCGAGTTCTCAAAAGTGAGATGAGCATCCGACCTATCTTCCATCAACTGGAGCGACGAGTTAAAGCGCACATCATGGTGGCGTTCCTGGGATATGCGTTGTGGGTGACATTAAAGCACCTGCTGAAGCGGAAAGGGCTGGATATCTCCCCTTCCAAAGCTTTGGATACGCTCTCAACTCTGCACAGCGCTGACATAGTTCTGCCCACAACGGATGGCCGACAGATTCGCTTGCGTCGAACCACGACGCCGACCCCGGCTCAGAAGGAGTTGCTCGCAAAACTCGGGATCGACCTCCCACAACGCCGCGACTTCAACTATGAATGTAGTGCAGACTCGACGCCGGCCAGAACGCATCTAAAGGACTTAGCCCCTCTTTCTCCGCTAAAGTGACGAAGTTGGGCTAATCTCAAAGTTATCCCCCCGCGGAACGAGCGACTAAAACCCAGATCAGCTACCGTTATCTAGCCCTTTACATAATTTCCTATTGACAAGTCGCGCATTCTTCGTTATGGTATTTCTTTGGAGCGGCCCTCAACTCGGAGGCCGTGCGATCTGTGACACTTTAAGCAATCCCCTTCGGCGGCTCCACTGGGGTAGGTTATGCTGCCTCCGGGAACCCCCCTCCCACGCGGCATGCGTGCATCTACGACGCGGCTGACCCGAGTGGACAAATTGTCCACTCGAGGCCAAGGGTTTGAGACTTGGCCGAGAGTGGCCCGAGGCGCCAAGAGCGGCTCCTTTCGGAGGTCTCAACACTCTGTCTTGCCCGATACAGAGGCGCCTGGGACTAGTGTTCCAGACAGCAACAAACCTATGGATTTTAGCTGTTGGATAGGATAATATCTTATTCCGCCTCGGAAGTTCCGCAGCGTCCTTTCAAAAAGGACTATCTCTCCCCTGATTTTGTGCTATAGGAGTAC
>DATDGH010000084.1:0-2098 GCA_036522215.1 Candidatus Angelobacter sp.
GTTCATCGCGATCCGCAGAGTGCGCCAGAGGAAAGCCGAGTATTGCCAGTCTCGGCGCATACTGGTGACACGACTGATAGGGAAAAACCTCCGTTTAGTGGCAAAGCCTGGTGCCAAACTGGTGACACAATCTGGGCGACAAGTGTGACAGCTCACTGCGTCCTTTCCAGAAACCTTGGATCGCTGATTCAGGCAGTCTTCGGAATAACCAATTGAAGGCCAAGCTTTTGTGCCCGTTTGGCGAGTGATCGGATCTGTTGCTCGCGATACTTGGCTTCATAATATTCGGTGCCTTTGTCAACGTACGGCTGGCCGTGTTTGATGAGCCTGTAGAACAAGCAGGCTAACTTTCGAGCCATGGCAGTGATGGCTTTGGGAGCACCCAGACGAGTACGCAGACGGCGGTATTGCGCGCCCAGATAGCTTCGGCTCCGCAGCAGGGTTAAGGCCGCGTTGCGAAAGGCCACGGTGGCACGATTGACCACTCGTCGAGTTCGCCGGTTCAGAATTTTGCCTCCGCTCTGCTCATTGGTGGGGCACAATCCCAACCAACTGGCGAACTGCTTTTCACTTGGAAACGCGCTGAGGTCCGCACCAGCCTCGGCGATCACGGTCTGTGCAGTCAGCACATCAATGCCGTTGATTTGTGTCCAGTCGATTCCCGTAATGCGATACAACTCCGTACGCAAGTTGAATCCGGGGGCGTTCTTGCTGTTCTTCTTGCCCTTGGGCCTGTTGCCAATCGGCTGCGTTCTGAGATCTACCTTGGACCCCAACGACTCCAGATGTTTGCGCAACTGAAGGTCACAATCGGTGATCTTGTCCTGATAAATCCGATAGAGCTCGACATGCTGCCTTAGCACGAACAACAGTTCCTCTCGCCAGTTCCCCTCCAGGCTCTTGGCAATGTCCTTCGGGGTGGCTTTCACCTCAGGCTCGACCAATGCGGCCAATTTCCAAGGATCACGCTCCCCCTCCAAAATGGCCCCGATGATTTTCATGCCGCTCATGCCGCTGACGTCGCTCAGCACATTGCTCAGTTGCACGTTCATCTCCGTCAGAACTTTCTGCATGCGTTGAATCACGCTGCTGGCCTCGGCCACTAGATTGCTCCTCTGCCGCCACAGAGTGCGCGCAATCCGGATCTCATCGGTTGGCTGAAAGCTGTTGTTCAGCAGGCCAAAGGCGTGCAGCTTCAGAAGCCATTGACACTCCTGGACGTCACTCTTGCGGCCCGGCACGTTCTTTGTGTGCTGGGCATTCACCAGATACACCTCCAGGCCCTGCTGTTCCAGGACCTCAAACACTGGCATCCAATAAACGCCTGTTGACTGCATGGCCACGCTGCGCACGCCTTTTTCAACCAGCCATCGGCCCATCTCGCGCAGATCTGCGGTAAAACACCCGAAACGACGCACCGGCTCGGGATCGCGATCCGGGCTGATGGCCACCCAATGCTCGCTGCCTCCCACATCGATCCCGGCGGCATCCGGATGTACAATTTCCAGTGCCTTCCAGTCCACTCTTTTTTGCGCAGACCCCTTCTGTTTGCCTGTCGGCTTCTTCCTACTCACGATTTCTCCTTTCTCAATCAGGGATTGTGGACTCGGCCCGGTTCCGATTCGTAAAATAGAAAACTTTCCAACGGGGTCAGATCCGCAGCCGAAACGGCAACGAACCGCCGAACCAAGGCCAGGGATCGGATGAAAACCGGGGCCACGCTCAGATGCGGGTATAGAACACCAGTGACTCGACGGCCTTAGCTTGCCGAATCCACTTCAATTCTGACAAACGTGTCAAGTGGCATCGGTTTCTCATGCCAGAGACGTTCCCGCCAGGGACCGTCCCCCGCTCAGATAGAACCATGGTTGACCCACACGCAAAAATAGCATCCCAACTAGCTTGCTCACGTTTCAAAAATCGACCGCAGTTTACCCGCCTGGCTTTCCCTCTTTGTGGATGATCGCAGAACGGTCCTCGCCGTCAAGGGTTCGCTCCGCCGCGCCTAGCGGCGCGCCCTTGACTGCTGCGGGCCGTTCTGAACCAGCCCTGCCCCTAAGAGGGAAAGGCTCGGGCTGAAACGTCTCGAGCTGGGGTC
>DATDGH010000085.1:0-16159 GCA_036522215.1 Candidatus Angelobacter sp.
GTAGTATCCATCGCTCTCGCCGGTGATGGCTAGGTGAAGCGCATGGTGAAAATCATCGTTCCATTGTGCAGTGTAGAGCCTGGCTTCGTTTTTCAGGCCGCGCTTCAGGTAGCGAGCTGCGTTGTCGTCATTTTCCAAAACGAGATGCACGAAGCGATCCTGGCCGAGTGCGCCGCGCACGGTCTCAGCCAGTTCGTTCAAAAAATGCCGGGGCGACTGGTCGAAAATCTGGTGCACCGCATCGAAGCGCAGGCCATCAAAGTGGTATTCGCTTAACCAGTACAGCGCGTTGTGGATAAAGAAGTCGCGGACGGTGCGGCTGCCAGGTCCGTCGTAGTTGATGGCTTCGCCCCAGGGAGTGCGATACCGGTCGGTGAAGAATTGCGGCGCATATTCGCGCAGGTAATTGCCCTCGGGACCAAAGTGGTTGTACACCACATCCAGAAAGACCATGAGTCCCACATGATGAGCAGTCTGAATCAAGTGCTTCAGTTGGTCAGGGCGCCCGTAGCGGCTGTCGGGGGCAAAAGGGAAGACCCCGTCGTATCCCCAGTTGCGGGTACCGGGAAAGTCGGCGAGCGGCATCAGCTCCACCGCCGTTACACCCAGACCGGCCAGATATTCGAGACGCGGTTCCACCGCCGCAAATGTTCCCTCGGGAGAAAATGTTCCAACATGCAACTCGTAGAGGACAGCATCTTCCCAGGGGCGGCCGCGCCAGAGCTGGTCGCCCCAGGCGAAACTTGAAGGATCGACTACTTCGCTGGGACCATGAACGTCATCGGGCTGGAACCTGGAAGCGGGATCGGGCACTTTTAGGCCGCCGTCGATTTCGAATTGGTAACGTGTTTCCGGCGCGGCGAGATCGGTGATCAATTCAAACCAGCCGTCAGTGGCGGTCAGCGGGAGGCAGCGGTCTTCTGTTTCCCGCGCAAGACACAGGTTGATGCGTCTGGCTTTTGGCGCCCACAAGCGAAAACGGACCTGGCCATCCGGCGTGCATTCAGCGCCGAAGGGCATACTGTGCCGGCGTTTCACCATCGCATGTCCCGATCTTTCAGTGCCACCACGCGCATGAGGTCTTTCGGGCGAGGCGATTGGCTCGGTTGGTGAGAAAAATAGAATCGGTGACCTCTCATGGCAGGAATCGTGATGACAGGTTGGATCTGTGGAATAGTTTTTCGCGTGCGGATCCCTTAACTCTCTTCCAGCAACTCTGAAAATCGTATAGTGGTGCTACGAAAAATTTAGATGCAAGGATCAGGGGGCGGGGTAGGGGCGACGGGAGACAGCCCCGCCACCGGCTGGGCCGGATTGAATAGTTTGTGACTCCGCCCGACAACGAACTTATCTCGTGCCTGCAATCGGGTCACCACCACCCCTGCACGCCAACAGCGGGCGCGCCGGGGACCCCGGTCATCGGGTCGTCGGATCATTGGGGTCATCTGAAAACCGTTGACGTGAGCATCCACTTTTGATGAAAAAAGCATTTGTTGATTCTAAATGACTTAGAGAGAAGTCACAGGGCAGCACACTCCGCGGTCCGCTCGCCCTGTTTATTCGTATTGTGGGTTAGCGTTGTCACAAGCCTCCACTTCCAGCATGGCATGGAAGGAGGAAGTCAATAGAGTGCTGTCAAAGTACTGTCAATTTTTGCAAAAAGGCCAATGTTTTTGAGGTTTTTGCCTGGAACCACCGGGGGTGAACCCTCTGGGTGAGGCAAAGAATGCAGCCCCTTTAGGGAAGTCAGGGTTCGATACGTTAACTAAAGACAGCAGGGAAATTTCCGAACGGGATTCCTGTGACACTACCCATCGAGTAAGGGAATGGGCGGGTATCAGGCGACTAGCGGAGAGAATCTATGGCATTCACTGATAATTGTGACCTCTATGCAGCGGTTCATGAAGACGGCATCAACCTGGTTGCACGGCACATCATGCGGCAGCGGCCATCCTTGTTCAACTACGCGAGCCAGTACGTCAGCTTGCATCCTGAATTAGCCTGCCATCCGGTCGACCATACGGTTGACGTCGACAATCATCACAACCCGCTGTTTACGGTTGAGCCGGCGATTCCGATCTTTGGCGTGGATGCTCCCCCAGTGGGCCTGAATTTCTGCGCGCAATTGGTGGACGCAGAAATAGATTTTCATCCGGGGAATGTAATCACGCTGCCGGCGGAGCTGAATCCCCCCTTGAAGCCACAGCATATGGCCATGCATATCAAAGTTTGCGGGGGCATCGATTGTCCGGTCCAGGGGTTTATCGATCAAATTCCGCCTGGATCTCCTTTTCCGGGTAATAATCCAGCAGGAACCAAGGACGGACAGCAGCCACCTCCTGAGGTTGTTTTCCCGACTCGCAGGCTGATCTGTTTTTGCCTGGATGCTTTTGTGATCGCGCATGTGGAGCTGGTTACCGTATCGGGAAAGCCTGCCTTGATGGGGAAGGTGGATGGCGTCGATATCGTCGACATCACGCCTGATAACCTTGAGGCTGGCCTTAACTGCTATCTGCGGACTACGATCGAGCTTATCTTGCGGGAGAAACTCACCATTCCTTTGGAGAAGCTAGCGTTGAGTTTTCCGCTCTTCGGTGTTCCCGTCAGCCTGCAACCGACTCCCAATCCACCTATCCCGAACAATCCGGCGATAGAAGACGATCAACTCAAAGCGTTCGTCACAATGATGTAATTTCGATGAGGAGAGACCATGGCCCACATTACAATTGCCGCTTCCAATAAAGCGTTCCAGCTGTTGTTCAAGATTATCCGCGACCACTTTACTTTTTCGAAGTCGGACAGTGGCAACTTTGGACCCTTTTCCGCCAGTTATGACGTAGCCCTGCACCTGGAAGGAGGCTCGCTGCAACTGAACGATGACAACACCATCGAGGTCACAGACATGGACATTGTCTTTGACACGCTGAAGGCTAAGGTCTGCTTCAATCTGCCTGGTTTTTGCATTCCGAGTTTCTGCATCGTGCCCGATCCATGGAACGGCTGTCTGGTTGGGTTTCCCGGCTTCTGCATCGGTGGGCCCATTTGCGCCCCAATTGATCTGAGCGGCCTGGTTTCTGAGGTGTCAGATGTGAAGGCCGGGCTGGTGGCACACTACTTTGTCGATCCCGGTCGCGACCCAAGCTGGACCGATTTGGACGCGGAGCTGAATGGAAAATCCAACTTGTGGAAAATCTTTATCGATCCGACGCTAGTCCAGGTTGATCCCATTGACATTCCGGCCACGGTGGGCAACCTGCTGGAGAATGCGGTGAAGGATGCGATCAACAACCTCCTCCCGGGATGGCTGCCAGGCTGGGCCAAGGACATTATCTGGGCGTTCCTGGGACCGATTTTGGATCTGATCAAGGGTATATTGAATATCGTAGGAGAGATCAACGAGTGGCTCTCGAACCTTCTGGGCACGACATTTAATCTTCTGGGTCTGATCGAGACCGCCATAGCAGATTATTTCGCCGCTAAGAACCCGATTTATTCCTTTGAGGATCCGTATCCAATTCTGGACCCGACCGCCACTCTTATCCCGGTAAAAATTCCGATTCGGGATTTGCTGGCGACTGTGAATTCAAAAGAAATGATTGTTACAGCGAATGTAGGTGCATAGTTATGCGAACAACATTTGATCAAAATCTCTTCACGCAAATCGGATTAGACAGCGGTTCCCTCACCATGCTTGGTTCTGTGGTGCACACGTTCGCGGAAGCGGGCGAGTACCGAGGAGCGGTCCATCTTGGCGAACAGGTGGTATCGGTCTTCTACATTACCGCAGACAAGAACAGCCCGGTGGCGCAAGTGAATGTCGACTTGGCGACGCTCAACGGCGCGGCCGTTCAGGCTTCAGATTGCTGCTGCCCGGGGGAGACCAAAGGGGAGCAGAACCACTTTGTGATCAATCCAAAGGGTTATGCGGTATTCCATGTTTCTGCCGGAAGCGGTGGCTATTATATCCACTTGCGCAAGGCAGACGACAATCCCAACCTGAAAGTTTTTGACAGCCGCAGACTGGAAGCAGGGGACATCTATACGGCTGTGATTCTCCGTCCAGGACGATATTCGGTGACCAATACCCTGACCAAGGCAACGGGGGAATTAACCGTACCTTATCCAAAGATTGGGGAGAAAGCCTATCGTCCTCCGGCTCCTATAAGAGTGGAGAGCGACGACAAGGGTTTTCATCCCAGGAACATGGAAGTTCATCCCGGCCAGGGTGTGCTCTTTCATTTCAAATCTACGTCGCGCATCAAGATTGACTTGGTGAAGCCGGACGATGGCCCGGCAAAGTCAACCGAGCCTTCCCGTGCGGGCTGGACCAAGGTCGCTCTTCCCGAAAAGGAGCCACCTAAGCCCTCTGTGAAGCAGCCAGCTAAGCCAGCTTCGAAGGCGCCGGCCAAACCGTCTTCGCGGAAATGACAAGAGGCAGGTGATATCGTGCCACTAACCAGCGCGGCAACGACTGGCTCCTTGTACGACTGCGTGGATGAACAGCTCAGGGAATTGGTTCACTGTTTCCATCTGGGGCACAGGCTCGAGCAGATCCTGAAGGCTTATCAGACGCTCTGCAGCGAATCACTGGCGATGCCGCTGGGCCGGCCGGTTCCTGGATTCTCGCGCATCAATGAGGACGGTACTCCATTTCAGTACGCATTGATTACAGAACCCGAACGGGCCAGCCCACTGCAATTCCTGAGCGAGGCTGGAGTTCCGGGGGCGTCCATGATGGAACGAATGGCATTGAGCAGAGATAGAATTCGGAGTCTCTGCTCCGTGCTGGGCACGACAACGAAAGCGGAAGAAGTCCTTGATCTTCTGGACCACATTGCGCCGGTGAGCAACCCTGATCTGCTCGCGGATGATGCCGGCGCTTTCTGGATCGGCGTTAGCTTTGCCATCGATGGCCCGCCAAAATTGATTGCTTATATCAACGGCAAATGGGGAAGTGAGGATGCTCGCTGGGCCAGGCTGGATGATTTTGCCGACCGACTCGACGCTCGCCAGCAATGGCAGGCGGTGAAAATGGTGCTCTCACGCCAGATGAAGCCACTGGGCATGGCTTTGACCGTATCGCAGGATCGTTCTCTCCAAGGCAGAATCTACGTGAGTGCTTACGGCGAATCACTGGGCTTTTATGAGCAGGTGGCCCAGGGCCTGGGTGGAACTCGAGTCCTGGCGCTCCTCAATCAGTTTACTGAGATCATGCTGGGCGACGACCGCCAATATCCTACTCGTTCTGCGGTCTGTTCCTTTGGGTTGAATCATCGGTCGGAGCCGGATTTCAAATTTGAGCTTTGCGGCCATTGCATGTTCGGAGGTGACAGGGATGCTGTAGCGAAATGCAGTCGGTGGCTAGCGTCACTTAATTCAGCGCCGGCCCATTATGAGCACCTGCTTCGAGTGTTAGCTCCGGGTCCTCTGAGCCCGACACACGTCCACCTTCATTCTTACGTTGGCGTGGGTTGGAGGGCGCAAGAGAGCTACGGCACCATTTATTTGAAACCCGGCTAACCGGGGCCAGTAGATTTTTAGAAAACGAATGACAGCGGAATACAAACGTGCGTTGGAGCGCTCCATAGCCGCAGGTGTGTCCTACATCCTCTCACGCCAAAACCAGGACGGAAGTTGGGTCGACTGGCAATTGCCTCCAGGCGAGTCTCGACACTGGACAACGGCCTTTATCGGGTACAAGCTGCGAGCGCTTTCCAGTCACTCAGGGGTGGGATCCGCAATCCGCGCAGCCGCGCGCTGGCTAATCAAGAACAGACTCACCGACGAAGGCTGGGGATACAATCAGGCCGTCGGTTCGGACGCGGATTCCACTGCGTATGCAATCTTACTTTTATCGTGGGCAGGAGAGCCCGTACCGGAGACGAGTTACACGCGCCTGAGAGACTTCCAGCGTTCTGATGGAGGCTTCTCCACCTATCTTCCTGAAGGCAGACCGAATTCCTGGATGAGTTCCCACCCCGACGTCACGCCGGTTGCATTGCTTGCCCTTTTGACCAGATACGGTCGCGAGGAACCAGTGGTTCAGAGAGGGCTTGAATACGCAAGCCGGCAAATGACCCCGAAAGGACTGTGGAACTCGTTCTGGTGGGACTCCTTTCTTTACAGCACAGATGCTAATTTAGCACTGCTGAATGCGGTCGCTTGCCCAGTTGACGCCGCCAACACCAGAGACAGTTTGATGCAGCATGACTCGGCGAAAGCTTTCGAGCTGGCGTTGCAGATCTCGGGCCTACTCTCCTCAGATACTACCTCGGCAGGGCGGGAGATTCACAGAGTCATAGATCCTTGGGTGCACCAGCTTGTCCGGGATCAAGAACCCAATGGCAGTTGGAGGAGTGAGCCGATTTTGCGGGTGACCAACCGAGACTGCTATGAACCATGGAGATGCCAGGAACCGGGGCCGTTGTTTGCCGATCCAAACAGGCTTTTCACGTCTACAACCGTTCTCGAGGTGCTGGCGCGAGTCTGCTGCCGTTGTTTTTCTGGTGAGAGGGATGCGGACGTCTGTGATTTGTTGGGTTGCGTGGCAGAGCAGGTATAGGGATTCGTAGACTTCAGTTCGGCTTGTTCAGGTGATATTAGTAAGGGGGAACTGGTGCCGACGGCCACCACCCGCGGATCCCGGCTTTCAGATATCGGAGCGCAACCGTCTGTCTACCAAAAATCCAATCCATCTTTTGTAGATACACTTATATCCATTGGCAGGGCTGTGAGGAGACGACCCGACGCTGCCCGTCGTCAGTGCAGACTGGAATCATAACTCCACCATCCCGTTGCGGATGGCGTAGCGAATGAGTTCGCTGAAAGAGCGCAGGCCGAGCATCTGCATGATCTGCGCGCGATGGTTTTCGACTGTCCTGGGGCTGATGCCCAAAATGGCGGCTACTTCCTTATTGCTCTTGCCTTTGGCCAATAGCTGGACAATCTCGATCTCGCGTACGGTCAAAGAGGACCGCTCCCTCTTTACTCCGGTACACCTCACGTGCTTGAGCGCCTCGGAAGCTGCTGCAGAAAAAAAGGTCCTGCCTTGCATCAGAATCTTGACTGCGGCGACCAAGTCCGATTCAGCTTCGGATTTGAGCACGTAGCCGCGCACGCCTGAGGATAGCGCCCTGGCAATTATTTCTTGTGTATGGTGAGCGGCCAGCACCAAGACTCGCGTACCAGGCACAGCTTTGAAGATCAGCCCAGCTGCCTCCAATCCGTTTAGAGCCGGCGTATTAACGTCCATGATGACGACATCGGGCCGCAGTTGTTCGCATTGGGTGACCGCTTCAAGATGGTTGGTGGCCTCACCCACCACCTTCCATCCCGGCTCCGCCTCAAGCAAGACGCGTAGGCCGCGCCGCACCACGGCGTAATCGTCGACCAGGAGGATGGAGACGGTTGTCACGCTGCGTGTGGCCCAATTCCGCTTTTTGGCTGCGATCGACCAAGCGTCAGCGTCGGGCACAAGGGCGCCGCAGTTCTTCTCCTCCGTGTCATGGGCTCTGGCTTCAGTTTTCTGCAAGTCTCTATCACCCAATCCTCATCTCGCGCTTCTGCGGTTCTGGAGCGCCTTGCCGGGGCGGCCAGGGTGAAAATGCCGTCTCAAGAATCCCACTGGGCGAAGTTTCCAGGACAGCGAACTTCAGTTGACTTTATGCAACCAGCGAACCAATCGCACGAGGGCGGGAGTCAGCGCTGTAAGGTGTTGCAGGCCAGACGCTTTCGGGTGTGGTAGTTTGAAGCCTATGCCGGCATGAGTTGGCGTTGGCTAGCTTATGTGACGACGAAATACCGTCAGGTTACGAATGGCCGTCGCGACATACGTTTGTTAATGCCTCAGGGGCTCTTGATCATCGAGCATAGAATTAGGTGTAATTAGCTGTAGATGCTTTATCGGTTCGGTCTCGGCTGACGAGCCCTTCTAGCCCGGAGCGGGAAAGACAATGGCGAACAAGGCACAGGTCACCGGTTCCACTTCCATTAAGTCCTCGCCTGCTGACGAACTGCGCAGTCTTGCGAATGAACGCGACCGGTATCGCGAATTAGTAGATTGCGTACAAGCAATTGTTTGGCGGGGCAGCGCGGAGACGTTCCGATTCACGTTCATTAACAGTTACGCTGAAACTCTCCTTGGCTATCCCGTTCACCGTTGGCTCGACGAACCATCCTTTTGGAAGGACCATATCCATCCTGAGGACCGGGAGTGGGCGGTGGAGTTCTGTGCCAAGGCAACCAGAGAAAAGAGAGCGCATGAGTTTGACTATCGCATGCTGGCCGCCGATGGTCGTGCATGTAATGGTAGAAGACGATCAGCCCAGGGAACTGATCGGCGTGATGGTTGACATTACGGAGAAGAAACAGGCAGAAGCGGCGTTGCGGAGAAGTGAAGACCAGCTTCGTCTTACCATTGAAGCAATCCCGCAGCAAATCTGGAGCGGCCCAGCTGACGGGTCGAATGACTTCGCCAATAAACGACTGCTTTCCTATATGGGGTTGAGCCTGAAGGAGTTGCAAGGCGAGGGTTGGGAAGAGATGCTTCATCCAGACGACCGGCAGCGGGTGCTGCAAGCCTGGCACGAGTCAGTGGTCCACGGCACTCCCTACAAGCAGGAAGAGCGGCATCGCGGGGCCGACGGCAAATATCGCTGGTTTTTAAATCGGGCTGTGCCGTTGCGAGACAGTGAGGGACGCATTGTCCGATGGTTTGGAACGAACACCGACATCGAACTTCGCAAACGGGCGGAGCACGACGTGCGCGAGAGCGAACAACGCTGGCGCGCAGCGTTTGACAATTCAACCGTGGGCATTGCTTTGCTGGATGAGACCGGGCATTTCCTTGCAGCCAACTCTGCCTATGAGGACATGGTGGGTCGCACGAGCAGCGAGTTACGTTCGCTCACCTGTAACGATCTGACTTACACAGAGCAGGACTGTACGGCCACCAACGTTCTGATGGGTGAGTTGTTGGCGGGGAAGAGGGATCGGTTCGAATTGGAAAAGCGGTATCGCCACAAGGATGGCGGTCTGATTTGGGTGCGAACCAGCGGCGCCCTTGTACCCCAGGCAGATGGCTCGCCGCGCTTCTTAGTGTTTGTAGTCGAGGACATCACCGAGCGCAAGCGCCTGCATGATCAGTTAGAGCGCGAACGCGACCGCTTGCGGCTTTTGCTCAACCTTAGTCATCAGTTTATTTCCAAGCTGGAGTTTCGCGACTTTCTCGACGCCACTCTGACCGGTCTCCGTCAGCTTGCCGGTTGGGAATGGTCAATGATTTTCCTGCCAGACTCCTCGGGAGAGCGACTGCGTGTGTACGTGACTCGGGGAATCAAAACGCCTATGGAAGAAGGCGCCACCATACCGATAGAGGGGAGCTTGCAAGGCAGGGTCTATCGCTCGGGCCAATACGAGATGTTTCTCACGGAGAACCTTCCGGCGATCTGCGGGGCCTACGCGAAGACGCAGTGGATGCAAGATATGGTTCGTACCGAAGGCCTGAAGAGCGGATGTGTTCTTCCTCTGGTGCATGAAGGGCATGTCCTGGGCGTGGTTTTTTTGGCCACGCGCGCCCTGCCAGATTCGACAACCTACCACCTTAGCTTTTTCCAGGAACTGACGGCGCTCATTGCGGCGGCATTGAGTAACGCGCTGCGCTACGAGCAGGTGAATGCATCCAGGGAGCGGCTGGCGACGGAAAAGAAAACCATCGAAAATCAGATCTGGTCCGAGTTCAACTACGAAGAGATCATTGGGGCAAGCGCGGGGCTGAAGAATGTGCTGCGGGAGGTGGAGACGGTTGGCCCAACCGAGTCAACGGTCCTCATTCTCGGAGAGACCGGAACCGGCAAAGAACTCATTGCCCGTGCCATCCACAACCGGAGTGCACGTCACGATCAAAGTTTCATCAAGGTTGATTGCTCTACCATTCCCGGTGCGCTCATGGAGAGTGAACTCTATGGCTATGAAAAGGGCGCCTTCACCGGCGCAGTCGGGCAAAAGATCGGACGTCTGGAAATCGCCGACAAGGGAACCTTGTTTCTCGACGAAGTGGGCGACGTCCCTCTGGACTTGCAGTCGAAACTGCTTCGCGTTCTACAAGACCAGGCATTCGAAAGGGTGGGGAGCAATCGAACCCGGCAACTTGACGTTCGAATTGTTGCCGCAACAAACCGCGACTTGGCTCGGATGGTGGAGGCGGGCGAGTTCCGCAGTGATTTGTATTACCGGCTGAAAGTCTTTCCCATTCCCATTCCGCCGCTGAGCGAGCGGCCCGAGGATATTCCTTTGCTGGTGCGCCATTATGTGACCAGGTATGCGCGGCGGATGAAAAAACGAATTTCAACGATTCCGCGCGAAGCCATGGAGGTCTTCACAAGATATCCGTGGCCCGGCAACGTGCGTGAGCTGCAGCACTTCATGGAGCGGGCCGTGATCCTTTCCCCGGGAGAAGAATTGCACGCACCGCTGGCAGAATTGAAACAAATTATTCAGAAGGGGCAAATAACATCCAGAAAGCCGTCGGAAGCCCGCACACTGGAAGAGATTGAGCGGGACTCCATTCTGCAGGCGTTGCGCGAATCTCACTGGGTGGTAGGAGGTCCCGAGGGCGCGGCCGCCAGGCTCGGCCTGAAACGGACCACCCTCGCCTCTCGTATGGAGAAACTTGGCATATCACGCCGGCGTCCACCAGACGACCGATAAAATCGAACCCTATGCAAGTTAAGCATTTTCAGAGTTGCTGCAGGCCTCAGCGACATACGATTTTGTATCGGGGTACGATCTTCACCGGGTCCCCCACGGAGCCCCGACATGTGCCGATTTTGCGCGTGGCTGCGTGTGAGTGGTGCCGGCCCTGAGTTCAGGGCATAAACATATTGCAAGAGCACACCTCTCGGCACTGCCGCAGGCCTAATGGACTTTGTCCGGCTGTGGCGGAGAACCCGCGCCTGCGGGCAGCAAGAAGCTTGCAGGGTAAGCCGTTTCGTCGGACGCAGCGAAGCAGACCCTGTCACGGCCATTCCTTTTTGCGTCGTAAAGAGCTGAGTCGGCACATTTGAGCAAAGGGCCAACCGTTGCCGAGGGACAGGCAACGCTGGCGCCCAGGCTGATCGTAACTTTAAGGTTTTTGTCGCCAATGGATACGGGAACTCTGGCGACGGCGCGCCGTATCCGTTCAGCCACTTCCTGTACTTCCGAAGCTCCACAACCCGGGGAAACGATAATGAATTCCTCTCCCCCATAGCGGCCGAGCAAATCGTAGGAGCGCAACGCGGAATGCATTCTGCCGGCAATTTCGAGCAACACCTGGTCGCCCACTGGGTGACCGTAAGTGTCATTTACTGATTTGAAGTGGTCGATATCGGCGATAATTACTCCCGCGGTTTTGTGTTGCCGCGTACATCGCCCTATTTCGCGCTGCAGCAGATTCATGATCGTGGGACGATTGTAGAGGCCTGTCAATGCATCGTGACTGGCACGGAACTCGGAGGCTGAAAGAGCGTTTTCCAGACTGTTCTGGAGATCAAGAATGCGTTCACCCACGCGCAGACGTGCTCGCAACTCCTGGGCATCGCAAGGCTTGGTCACGTAGTCGTCGGCGCCCGCATCCAGCCCGGCCAGGATGTCTGACTTGCTAGTTCTGGCGGTGAGCAGGAGCACGTAGGTATAAGAGCTCAGTTTGTTTTTTCGCAGTTGCTGAACCACTTCAGGTCCATTTAAGCCGGGCATCATCCAATCCAGGATGGCCAGCCTGGGCGCCAACGGACCCTCAAGCACCTTCAGAGCTGCTCTGCCGTCTTCAACTTCCGTAACCGTATAGCCCCATTGCTCCAGCAGTTTTCGTAGCCAGCGCCTGGACACCGCTTCGTCTTCAGCGACGAGGACACTCTTGCCCATGCGTTTTCCCTCCTTTGCAGACCCTTGCGGCCGCTTTGTCCACGTGGACGCCGCCGACTATGTTCCCCCAGGGTTTGCAAATAATGTCTCCCTTGATCTATCGGCAGACAACTGAAATTCCTTACAAGCAAAGACCATGGTTTTTGACGGCAAAAACCCTGATTTTTCAGCCATCTACACGCCGGCGACTTTTTTTGGATAAAATAAAACTCTTAGATTTTCTTTGCTTCTTACTTCAGTAAGCCGCCGGGTTGCGCCCGGTCCATACAGAACATTTCAGGAGAGAAAACCATGTCTACAGCTCCCACTTTGGAATCATTTCAATTCCAGGCTGAAACCAAGCAGCTTCTTCACCTGATGATCCATTCGCTTTATACCCAACGAGAGATCTTTCTGCGGGAGTTGATCTCCAATGCCTCTGACGCTCTGGATCGGCTGCGATTCGAGGCCCTGACCAACACCGACCTGATACCCAACGACCACAAATACGAGGTTCGACTCAAACCAGACCTGGCTGCACGCACTTTGACTATCAGTGATACCGGCATCGGCATGGCCCGACAGGAGCTGATCGAGCATATTGGCACGATTGCCAGATCGGGGACGCAGGAACTGCGGAAGCGGATGAAGGAATCACAATCTGCGGAAGCCGTTGCCGAGCTGATCGGACAGTTTGGCGTTGGTTTTTATTCCGCCTTCATGGTGGCAGACAAGGTGACGATCATCTCCCGTCGCGCAGGCGAAACGGAGGCCACGAAGTGGGAGTCCAGCGGTGACGGTACCTATACTCTCGCGGAGGCTGAGAAGGCCGGTTGCGGAACCGACATCATTCTCCATCTCAAGCAGCCCGACCCGGAAAATGGGATTGAGGATTACACCGACCGCTGGAAACTCTCCATGATTGTCCACAAGTATTCGGATTTCATTGCATACCCCATCATTTATGAAGGGCCGCCGCAAGAGCCAGGAGAGACGGAGGATGCAGCGAAAGAAGTCAAGATCGAAACCAAGACGCTGAACTCCATGAAGCCCATCTGGACCCGTAGCCGCGCCGAGGTCAGCGAGAGCGACTACACTGAGTTCTACAAGCATCTTTCCAATGACTGGACGGAGCCGCTCAAGGTGCTGCCGCTCAAGGCCGAGGGCACCTTTGAATATGAGGCGCTCCTGTTCATTCCATCGCAGGCCCCGTACGACCTCTTTTATCATGCCTCGGAGTCGGGCCTGCGGCTTTACGCCCGGCGCGTGATGGTGATGGATAAATGCGAGGACATGCTTCCCCATTACCTGCGTTTCATCAAGGGCGTGGTAGATTCCAGCGACTTGCCGCTTAACATCTCCCGCCAGAGACTTCAGCAGGACCGCCACATCACTCAGATTCGCAAGTGGCTGACGCGGAAAATGCTGGACGCATTCAGCGAGATGAAAGAAAAGGAAACAGAAAAATATCTCAAGTTATGGGGCCAGTTCGGCAAGGCATTGAAGGAAGGTGTGAGCTCCGATTACGAGAACAAAGAAAAGCTGCTTCCGTTGTTACTGTTCGAATCATCGCATGATCTCAAAGAGTTGACGACGCTCAAGAGCTACGTGGAACGAATGAAAGCGGAGCAAACCGAGATTCTGTATCTGACGGGAGAGTCGCGCAAGGTGATTGAAAACTCTCCTCATCTCGAAGTCCCGAAACAGGAAGGTTATGAGGTGCTCTACCTGAGCGATCCGGTGGACGAGTTGCTGGTCCAGTCTGTGCATGAATTTGAGGGGAAGCGCCTCAAGTCTGTCACCAAGGGCAAAATCCAGCTGGGCACGGAGGAAGAGAAGAAACAGCGTGAGGAACAGCTCAAAAAGAAAGAAGAGGACTACAAAGGCTTCCTTGAAGCGTGCCAGAAAAAACTGGACCAGTACGTCAAACAGATACGCCTGTCAGCCCGGCTGGTGAGCTCTCCTGCCTGCCTGGTGACTGAGGAGCATGAGTACAGCCCGCACCTGGAGCGGTTATTGCAGAAGGGCAAGGGAGGCGGCCCGAAGCAGCGGCGCATTATGGAACTCAATCCTGATCATGCCATCGTTTCCCGGCTTTTTGAGCGGTTCACTGCGAACGGCGATGATCTCACGGTAGGCAACTCCATGGAGTTGCTGTTCGAGCTGGCATTGCTGGCAGAAGGCTCGGAGATTGCCGATCCCGTGCGCTTGAATCAGCTTACATTGGAACTGCTACAACAGACGCTGTAGGGTTGTGTCGGCGATTACGAGGATTCTGCTTCGATTGCGGAGTGGGCAGTTCATTGCTTACCGAGAATTGGGTAATTGGATAATTTGGTAATTTGGTAATTTCAAGTCAAACACCAAATCCCTATCCAAATCAGGAGGGTCTCGTGTCTCCAAAGAGCGAGTAAACAAACCGGCAACTCTTGCTGAAAAGCTCTGCAAGCCACGCCCATTTTGAACGTATCCAATTCGCTATCTCCTTGGACAGCAGCTTGCCCGGGGAAGCGATTGCGTGGCTGCTCCGTGATAGATTTACTGCCGCATGACCCAAGCCCTGCGTCGCTCGATGAGACTTTCCCACGCGACGGCCATGGTTGTTGGCATCATCGTTGGGGCCACGGTTTTCATTCAGTCGTCTGAGATCACGCGCCTAGCGCCCACCACGGGTGGAGTGATGATCGCCTGGCTGCTTGCAGGTCTGCTGACGGTATGCGGCGCCCTGGTTTGTGCTGAACTCTCGGCAGTCTTTCCCCAGACGGGCGGGGTTTATGTATTTCTAAAACAGATTTTTTCTCCGGCATTGGGTTTTCTCTGGGGCTGGGCCATGTTCTGGAGTATGCACTCCGGCATTATCGCGGCCATTGCCGTAGTTCTGGCACGCTATGTGGCCTATTTTCTTCCGTTGAAGCAAGGAGCAATCCGGCTGTTGGCGATGGGCGCGATCCTCTTGCTTTCAGGAATTAACTATCTCGGAATCAGATGGGGAGGAGCGGTGCAGCTTGTGGTCACTGCAGCAAAACTTGTTGCTGTGGTGGTGCTGGTTTTCCTGCTTTTCTGGTTCGGCGGAGCAACGCACCGGGGGTTGCCGGCGCAGGCTGCGACCCATCCTGCATCGCTGGCCAACTATGGCCTCGCCATCGCTGCTGGATTGTTTGCTTTCGGCGGCTGGCATCAGGTGACTTACACGGCGGGCGAGACCCAAGACCCGGAGCGAACCATCCCTCAAGCCTTGCTGTTGGGGACGTTGATCGTCACAGTTTGCTACGTGCTCCTGAATGCGGCCTACCAATATGTCCTACCACTCAGCGAAGTAGCTGGGTCTGCGCATGTAGCCGCCGATGCAACGCAGCGGGTTCTGGGCGCGGGAGCAGGCAGCGCCATTGCCGCGCTGGTTGTGCTCTCTGCTTTCGGCTCCCTGAACGGCGTGATTCTAGCCGGACCTCGTGTTTACTACGCTATGGCCATGGATGGATTGACGTTCCGCTGGCTGGGCGCGGTGAATCCGCGCAGTCAAACTCCTCATCTGGCTCTTGCCGCCCAGGCTGTGTGGTCCTGCGTGCTGGTGGCTACGGACAGCTACCGAGCGCTTTACACCCGCGTGGTCTATACGGAATGGTTTTTCTTTGCTCTGCTCGCTATTGGACTATTTGTGTTACGCCGGCGGCGGGAATACAAACCCGTTGTCCTACAATGGGCCTACCCGCTGGTTCCGGCATTGTTTGTGATGGTTTCGCTGGGCATTGTGGTGAACCAATGCGTTGCGAGCCCAGGCGACAGCGCGCTGGGTTTGGCCTTGCTTATTCTGGGACTTCCCGTGTACTTTGTCTGGTCGCGAATTGCCAGGCGAAGAGCCTAGTTCACAGAGGCTGGTAACAGCACCTCTCAAATATATTTGCAGTCCTGACAGCCTGATGATCATCGACTTTCACAATCACTACTACCCACCGAAATATCTTGAAGCGCTGGAGCGCGGACCCAGCACCGTGCGCATCACTCGCGACGAAGAAGGCAATCCATGGCTGCACTATCCCGGCGACTACAACATTGCCGTCCGCGGCCATCGCGATATTGATTTTCGCGAGCAGGTGCTGAAAGATGCCGGGGTCGATACTCAGGTCATCACCCTCACTACGCCCGGAACCCATGTGGAAGCACCGGCTACCGCTGCCAGCCTGTCCAGCCTGGTGAATGATTGCTTCGCCCGGGTGGTCGCCGATAAGCGTGGACGCTTTACCGCTTTGGCCACTCTCCCCTTAAATGATCCGGCAGCATC
>DATDGH010000086.1:0-1692 GCA_036522215.1 Candidatus Angelobacter sp.
GATCCCTGCGATATGCCTCCCTGGGCACACGCACTGCAAGGTTAGAGAAGCCTCCACTTGAGTTCGTGACACACTGATTCCTGAAGATTTTGTCGAAATAGAGATCGACAATCACTCCCGGCTTGAAGCCTGTTCCGGAAACCAGCACTTTAATCGTTGGCGGACCGCTCGGGTGCGAGAGGGTGATGGACGGAGTGGCATTCGCCGTCCCAAGGAAACAGGCACAGACAACGACCGACGTGAAACCGAGAGTGATTGGCTGAAGAACCGCCCGGAATCCCTTGAACATGGTGCTCCTCCTGCAGAGGTTTCGGTGGATACTACCGGCGAAATACGGTGAGCTAGCCGTTGATTCTGACGCGCAGTCGTGGCCCTGTCAATACGTGTGGCATCGGTACAGGCTCAGCAATCAGGCAGGACGCACGTTCTATTCATCGGAAATAGCTACACATACTTCAATGATCTGCCGGGCATGTTTACCAGGCTTGCGGAAGCTGGACATGAAGGCAGAGTTGAAACGCAGATGGTCGCGCCCGGAGGTTGGCGTCTTAAGGATCAATGGGAAAAAGGGACCGCGAAAAAATCATTGGAGAATGAGAAGTGGGATTTTGTGGTCCTGCAGGATCAGAGCACCTTGGGAATGAGCTATTGGGTTGAGGGAAAAGATCATGCCAACAGTGATGCCATTTTCCGACCCTACGCGGAAAAATGGGCTGCGGAGATCCATGCAAAGGGCGCTACGCCAGTTGCTTCCTCGGTTCGGGGAATCAGCCCGTAGCGTTGCCCGTGTTTGAAGACCAGACTCATCACTCTCCGTATTTTGTCGAGCGTGGGTTTTGCCAGACCCTCTGCTTGTTTCAGAGCCTTCAGCCATTGCTCGATTTCGAGTGGCTCAAGACTCAGTGCCGCCCGTTTCCCCCACCTGTCAATGCAGCGGTTCTTGAGAATGCGTTTATAGCCTGCAATCGTGGTGTGAGATTTTGGATCGGCGGTTTCGGTTTGCTCGCCCAGTTCGTGCGTCATAAAGTGCTGGGCGAGGTGAGAAAACGTCATGCGAGCTTTGAAATCTGGTCCGTTGAGTTGCAGATGCTGGCGATCCACTTCCGCCCATGCCGCCGATTCGGTAGGGAAGTCGTGCACAAGACCAATCGGAATCTTATGCTCGACCCTCCGGCCATCGGACATTCGGGTTACGTAGTAGCGCAACACCCAGTTTTGTCCATTTTTGCGGGATTCAATCCGCAAACTTCCACGTTGAAACCGCGCCATTTTAGGTCGTCTCCTGTCTTGGCGCGGGAGACTGCCGTGGGTAGTCTACACTGCGTGTGCGCAGGGAAGCGGCAAGTTCTGAGAGGAGGAAACGCCAGACGCGACGTTTGCCGTGCCCCAGAGGATAAGCAGGAATCTCGCCCTGGCGGGCCAGTTCCAAGACACGACGCGGGCGCAAGTGAAGAAAATCAGCTGCCGCGACCGCGTCGACAAAGGATTCACGCTCAGTGTCGGTCGGCATGCTCTTCCTCGCTCATATTTGCCGCAACCAGGTTATCCCGCAGATGCTCGGTAATAACGGTCAGTAATCGCATAAATACAAGGATCGCGACCATCCTTAACAATGGGTGTTTCATGCTGCCTCCTTTTCCGATTTGGCGATTCCGCCACATTCTGAGTCAAGGCACCTAGGCCAAACTTTAC
>DATDGH010000087.1:0-5113 GCA_036522215.1 Candidatus Angelobacter sp.
GTTCCTCAAGGACCACCCGGAGACACGCGAAGAACTCAAAGAAAATGCCTCTCAATTCATGCGCAGAGAGCAAAGGTTTGATACCGCCGAAAACACGCGGGCCAAATCCAGCTTGAGCGCCCAGAATCCGGACCTGACCCCGAAAGAAGTCGCTGCTTTTGACAAGTTCCTGGACCATCACAAGGGCATTGACAAGGACCTGGAGAAGAACCCGAATCTCATCAACGATCCCAAGTTCGTCAAAGACCACTCTGATCTGCGGAAGTTCATGGAAAAGCATCCGGAGGTCCGCGAGGAATTCAAGGAAAGCCCGTCAAACTTCATGAAGCAGGAGTCGCGATTCGAAAGAAGCGACCGGGACCACGACCGTATCGCTCGATCTGATAAAGACGACCACAGAAAGGATCGCGATCGCGACAAAGACGCTCGTGCCGACAAGGACGACCATAAAAAAGATCGAGATCGTCACGACAAAACCGCGCGCGCTGACAAAGACAAGCACAAGATGGATAAAGACCAGAAGAGTACGCTGGACGATAAAGCCAAGCTCCAAACCAGCAATCCTCACTAATTCACCATCGCAGGAGGCCGGCTCTTCCGGCCTCCCTGCCCTTGTCGAATCAATCTTCATTCAAGGAGGTAGACGCAAATGGCATTACTACAATCTATTCGATCCAAGCTGCTGGCCAGGAGCGCGGCCCTGATAGTCGTTCTAGCGATGGGAACCGCGAGCCTGTTTGCCCAGACGCCTACTGCAACTTACAGAGGATTCAGCATCTATGAACAGGGCCGAGCCAGTACCAGCGATTCCGGGCAGTTTGCCGTCATCGATACCGATCTCGGCTATGACATCACCAAGCACGTGGGAATGGATATCGGCGTCCCAGTGTATTTCATACGTCCTACCCTGGCAGGTCAGGTGCATCAGTGGAACAATCAAATCGGCGATCCCTACCTCGACGTTCGCTTCACCGCCGATAACCACATCATGAACTACGCCACCATTATTACTACTTCCATTCCCGCTCGATCAACCGGCGCCTTCAGCACCGGACATGTAGGAATCGATTGGTTCAATCACTTCGACCATCCGATCAGCCGCTTTCGACCGTTCGTCAACGCCGGAGTGGCCAACGGAATCATCAATACCAGCCAGTTGTCGATGTCACAGCCGTTCCGGCTGGTTTCGCTCTTGAGGACATCGGGCCTCATCGGAGAAGCCGAAGGAGGCACCGATTTCAAGGTGTGGCACAGCCTCAGGGTGGGAAGCTCGTTCTATGCCCTCGAGCCTTCGGGAACGCAGACACTTGCAGGACAGCCTGTGGTCAACAGTACGATAACCCCAACTGCCGCGCTCCTCACACACGATCGCGGCTACTCTGCCTGGGTCCGGCTGCTTTCGTCACGTTTCATCACCACCCAGGTTGGCTACAACCACAGCATCAAGCTCGACCAGGACGCGGCCACGGTTACGATCGGGTTCGACGTAACCCGCATGCTCGGAAAAGGGCCGCATTAATCCGCTGGCTTCCAACCCAGGCCGTCGCAGGCCTGGGTTGGAGCTCCAGCTCGAGTCTTATGGTTTCGATGCATTTCTCCCTCTCCTCACTACCCCAGAGTTTGTCCTGAGTTGAAGCCGAAGGATCAATAGCCCGTGTCCTTTCGGTACCGCCTGCAAAGAACGGACCCGAGAGATAATGTAGCGCAAGCGGGGTGCTGAGATTCATGCAGAAAAAACCTCTCGTTTACGCGCTGTTCCTCGGCGTTCTCTGTGCCGGACTGGCAGTCAAAATCGGCCTCTTTTTCTGGCAGACAGGCAGAGCCAACGCGGAGATAAAAAAGACCATTGAGTACAGGGACCAACACAGATTGGATTGGATGAATGAATACCTCTCCCTGGAGCCACCGCAGCCACGCACCAGCGACCAGCATCCCTGCGTCTATGAATCGTTGAACCAGCAGACGACGAAACCACAACTGGGAAAGTGCAGGACGGGATGGTCATTGTTTTCCGATCCGGTGGACCAGTTTGAAGTTGATCTGCGTTACGGCGCCTTTGTTCTGCGGCAGACAGATCTGTTTCTCAGTGATGGTTTTCCTGTTCCCTTTACCCGCGCCTACACCTCGCTGGATTGGCTCGACCCCAATCCCGTGCATGCTTTCGGAAGGAACTCCAACCACACCTACGATATTTCTCCATTGGGCGGCAAGCCTCTCTTCAGCAGCCTGGACATTGCGCTCGAAGATGGTGATTTTCTCCACTTTGAGCGGATATCCCGGGGCAAGGGATATTCCGACGGCCTGTATCGCCATAGCGAAACCAGCGGGCGGTTCTACAAGGCCATTATTTACTGGAATGGACGCGGCTGGACCACCAAACTGGCGGATGGCTCCATGATCTTTTTCCCTGATTCGTATGGAGCGAAGAAGATTGCCGATGGGGCCCCGATTGAGATTGACGATGCCGCAGGGAACAAGCTGCGCCTGGAGCGAGATGCCAACCGTAATCTGCTGCAAGTTCGTACTCCTCATGAACAATCCATCCGCCTCCTCTATGACGACCAGGGCCGGATTGCGCGGGCTGAGGACGATGCAGGCCACTGGGTGGCGTACTCTTATAACCGCGATGGCATGCTCACGAACGTCGTGTATTCATCCGGCAAAAAACGCCGTTACGAATATGACGGCACAAATCTGACTGTAATTCGCGACGAAGAAGACAACATCCTGTTACGTAATCTTTACCACTACCGCCAGGTAGTTGCCCAGCAATTCGCCAATGGAGAGGTCTATGAATACTCTTATCAGTGGTCACGCAACCGGGAGTATGCTCAGAGCGCCACGGTGCGACTTCCAGATGGCACTCAGCAGACAATTCAGACAGGATCCTCGGTTCCGAACTATTTGAGACTCCTGACGCGAGATAGCAGCGAAGACGAATGGCAACAACCATGGCGTCAGTAGACCTGGTTTCATAAATCGTGCTTGGAACGAGATCGGTGGAAGCTCCGGACTTTAGTCCGGAGAGCGGGCTTCTTTAGAACCCGCGAAAATCGCGGCGTTCACCGATTTTGGCCTTTAGGCCCGGAAATCCAGCACGGCCGAGTTTTCTACTCTGTTACTTTAACGGCACCACGGCTATGTGAACGGGTTCCAGCTTTGTTGGATCAACAATCCGGTCGTGATCCAGATTTCCAATCCCGGTATTGGCCATGAAATAAAGCTTCTCTCCGGCAATGGCGCCTGTTGTGGGAAAGCTCACCAGCGGAGTACGTTGTTCCAGGATTTCCGTGGAAGCCACCTTCACGCCATCAGGTGAGAGCCGCCAGCGTACAACGCGAAATGACCCGCGGCCGTACTGCAAGCCAAGCAGGCTGCCCTTGTACCAATACATGCCGTCCAGTCCGGCCAAAGTATTGCCTTTGCCGGGATCCACCTCCTGGCTGGTGTTGTTGCGCAGATCAACCCGGATCACTCCCATGTCGTCGGCCACATAGAGCACATTCGCATCGTCGGAGAAAGTGATTCCGTTGGGGCCGAACAAGGGACGATTCAAAGTCATGGTGGCAAACGTGTGCAGCTTGCGATCGAGACGGTAGACCTGGTCGGCGGAGGTGTCCGTGGTATAGACATCTGCCTGGCGAACAACCAGGTCGTTGAATATATGGCGTCCGGGATCGCTGGCGGGAAAGCGCTCCAGCAGCTTGCCTTGCGAATCGAAGTGGACGAGCTCTGAGGCGCCGTCATGGTCGCTGGCGATCCACACAGTATGATCGACGGGATCCATCCTGACCCCGCCGACTTCAAGCAGGTTATACAGATCAGCTTTAACAAAATCGGAAGCTTTTCCTGATTCAGTTATCTCGACGATCTTGCGGCGATGCATGCTGCCCATATAGAAGACGTGCTTGGAAGGTTCGTAGGCGAGCCCCTCTGGGAAAAGGTCCTTGTCCGCAACCGTAAAAGCAACGCGCGCCTTGTGCACCGGCGGATCGTGGCGGCGGACCTCCTCCGCCAGCTCGCGGAACTCCGGATACGACTGCAAAGATTGCAAGCTGGACGAACCGCCGGGATCAAACCCTTCATTCAATGCGACACACTCTTTCACCAGCGCCAGCGCTTTTGCTGGCTCGCCCAGACGGGCATAGAACTTGGCCTCCAGAAACAGCGCAGCACCGCGATCAGTGATCTTGGGCAGAGCATCTTCCACGCGCTGGATTTGCGCTCGAATCTCTGCCGCCTGAGCGACAGGCGCAGGGGAGCTTTGTTGGGCGAGGCTGGTTGCAACCAGAAAGAGCAAAACAAGCATGAGCGGCAAGCGCTTCCAGAGTCAGGCATGGCAACAGATTAGACGGCCTTGACTGGAATCATGTAACCAACAGCAACACCCTGCCACGGATTACGGTCTCAACAGGAAATCGCGGCTAAACTGTTTTCCCTCAATAACTTACACCTTCTCTAAAAAATAAAGTTGATAACATAATTTATCGTTGATATACTTGAATTGACAAAGCTGTATCCACCAGTGAGCCGGATCAAGAGCTCGCGTGATGAGGCGCATAAGTGTGCCGCCTTGCGGCACGCTTGTGATCGTATCAACCCCTAACGGATGCGAAGCCTGCGCAAACCTTTAGGTAAGCGGTGAGCGGGCCTTCTGGCAGACGTGAGCGTAGCGAATTAAACGTGAGCCAGGAACTGGAAGCTGCACTCACTGTTTCGCAACAAATGCCGAACAAAAGCGCCAATCCGCAACAAAGATCTGTCAATTTTTCAACTACATGCGCGGTGCGATTGCAGCCGCATAGCGGCGGCGATCGCAGTATCAGCGTCTAGCAATCCGCTAACGGCGGATTGCGGGCCTTCAGGCAGACGTGAGCGTAGCGAATTAAACGTGAGCTAAGAGCCGGAAGCTGCACTCATTGTTTCGCAACAAATGCCGAACAAAAACGCCAATCCGCAACAAGGATCTGCCAATTTTTCAACCACATGCGCGGTGCGACTGCAGCAGCATAGCGGCGGCGATCGCAGTATCAGCGTCTAGCAATCCGCTAACGGCGCATTGCGGGCCTTCAGGCAGACGTGAGCGTAGCGAATTAAACGTGAGCAAAGAGGA
>DATDGH010000088.1:0-16156 GCA_036522215.1 Candidatus Angelobacter sp.
GCGCGCATCAATTCCTACCTTCAGGAACATGTATCCGGGATTGTGGTGTTGCAGCTTTTCAATCGCGAGGAGCGCGCCTACCAGCAGTTCGAAAAGGTCAATGCGCAGCACATGGATGCGTACAAAGACGCCATCATGGCCCACGCCATCTACTATCCCGTGGTGGAAGTCCTCTCTACCATCGCCATTGCCCTGGTTTTCTGGTTTGGCGGCATTCGGGTGATGGCCGGAACTGTCACGCTCGGCATCCTGGTGGCCTTCATGCAATACGCGCAACGCTTTTTCCGCCCGATTCAGGACTTGAGCGACAAATACAACATCCTGCAAGCTGCCATGGCGTCCAGCGAGCGCATCTTCAAGTTGCTGGATACTCCAGTTGAGATTGTCTCACCCGCGCACCCGGTTGAAGCCATCGGCGAGGGCAGAATCGAATTCGACCATGTATGGTTCGCCTACCGCAAGGCCGATTCTGATTCCAAAAGCGAACACCCTCTGCCTGCCGGTGGCAATGGCGCCCATGCTCCGGCGGGGAGCGCCGGTAGGGATGGAACCGGCTATGACTGGATCCTGCGCGATGTCTCTTTCGTGATCGAGCCCGGTGAAACCATTGCCATCGTCGGTCACACCGGCGCAGGCAAAACCACCATCATTTCCCTGCTGATGCGTTTTTATGAAATTCAGCGCGGCAGCATCAGAATTGACGGCGTTGACATCCGCAAACTTGATCTCAAGGATTTGCGTCGCCGCTTCGGCGTCGTCCTTCAGGACCCGTTCCTGTTCACAGGCACAATCAAAAACAACGTCCGCCTGGGCTCCGACTGGATTTCGGATGAACAGGTGGAAGCCGCGGCAGAAAGCGTGAATGTCGCCGATTTCATCCGCCGCCTGCCGCAGGGATTCGATGAGCCGGTACTCGAACGTGGCAGCACTCTCAGCACCGGCCAGAAACAGCTCATCTCGTTCGCCCGCGCGCTGGCCCACAATCCGGAAATTCTTGTGCTCGACGAAGCCACCTCCAGCGTCGATACTGAAACCGAGTTGCGGGTGCGAGACGCCCTTACCCGCATGGTCGAGGGCCGCACCTCAGTCATCATCGCCCACCGACTGTCCACCATTCAGCGCGCTGACAAGATCATTGTGATGCACAAAGGCCAGGTACGCGAGACCGGCAGCCATCAGGAGCTGCTGGCCAATCGCGGCATATACTGGAAGCTCTATCAGCTCCAGTACAAAGAGCAGGAGATGGAAGAGATCGGGTCATCGGGTCGTCGGGTCGTCGGGTCATCGGAGGACCGTCGATAAACCGGTTATTCTGTTCGCGTTTGTTTTCCACGCCTGAAATTTCTGCTTCGTAATGGACACTTTCCGTTGCTATGTGAGGTTTTGCTGTTGATTTTGCTTTTGATCTTGCCAATTGCTAATTACTAATTACTAATTGCTCTTGATGGAAATCCTGCTCTCCGCCGGTGAGGCCTCCGGCGACTACTACGGCGCTCAACTCATTCAGTCACTTCAGCAACTCGCATCCGCCATGAAATTCTTCGGCATGGGAGGCGACAGAATGCGCGCGGCCCGATGCGAACTACTGGTCAATGCCGGTGAGGTCGCAGTCGTAGGCCTGGCCGAGGTGGTCACGCATCTTCCTGCAATTCGCAAAAAATTCAAAAGCCTGGTGAACGAAGCGAAAAAGCGCCGGCCGCAGGCCGCAGTGCTCATTGATTTCCCTGATTTCAATCTGCGCCTGGCACGGCATCTTCACCGGCTGCAAATCCCGGTCTTTTACTTTGTCAGTCCCCAGGTGTGGGCGTGGCGTTCCGGAAGGGTCCGGCAAATCCGCAAGTACGTCCGCAAGATGATTGTGATCTTTCCCTTCGAGCAGGAGTTTTATCGCCGCCACGGTGTTGAGGTCAGCTACGTGGGACATCCGCTGGCCTATGCGGCGGAGCCGGCAATCTCACGTGAAGAATTCGCAGACCGCTACGGACTTGATCCGGCCAAGCAATGGATTGCCCTGCTTCCCGGCAGCCGCAAAAAAGAAGTGCAGATGAACCTGTCACCCATGCTGGAGGCCGCGAAACAACTCGGCGCCCAATTTGAATATCTTGTGCCCGTGGCCTCCACGCTGAAAGGCGAGTGGCTGCGACAACTGTTCCCCCCAACCGGCCCTGCTATCAAACTCACGGTAAATTCGCGCCTCACGCTCAAGCATTCGCGGGCAGGAGTAGTGGCCAGCGGCACCGCCACAGTGGAAGCTGCGCTAGCAGGAGCACCCTTCGTCGTGGTGTATCGACTGGCGCAACTCACCTGGCTGCTCGGACGCCGACTGGTCAATCTGGATACCTTCGCTATGGCGAACCTGATTGCGGGTCGCAGGATCGTAACCGAGCTGATCCAACGCGATTTCACAGCCGCAAATGTGGTGCGCGAGTTGAATGCAATCATCGCTGACGGCCCTCCTCGCCAACAGATGCTTGCCGACCTCAAGGAAGTGCAACAACGATTGCGGGACAACACCAGCAGTGAAGAACCCTCGATGTGCGCCGCCAGAGAAATCCTCGCCAGCCTGCCTGTTTGAAGGCGGTCCCGCGTGTGCGCCACGGCACTTGACGCGATCTTTCACTCCTGCACGCGGTTTGTCTCCATGGTATGTAGTTTTGCCAGGAACTCCTGCCGCTCGGCGCAATCGGGATATTTGCTGACGGCATTGGCCAGCAGCACCAGTTCGTCATTGCAACTTCCATGATTTTCAATGAGCCACCGAATCGTCGGGAAATAGTCCTGATACCACTCGGTCACAACTTGTGTGGTGATGGATCCATCCAGAGAGTAAGGCATGAGGCGCGCGACCTGATCGCGCAGGTAGGCGCGCATTGCCTGCTCGATTTCTGCAGTGACTTGCAAGTCTAACTGTGGAATGGCCACGAAGAATGCTTTGGAAGCGGATGGGAGCATCGCGACCACATCTGACTGCCGGCTTTTTGCACCGCGGGCGCCGTCCATTGCCGCTTGGCGAAATCCCTTACCCATAGAAGCGTAACGCCACCAGTCATTCAGCGACGAATCAGAGGTCAGTCCTTGAAACGATTCCACGAGTTGGCGTTGCTGCTCCTCGGCCCTTTGAGCTTCGGCGCGGGCAAGTTCTTCGGGCGAGGGTTGCGGGATCGCGGCCTGCACCAGAGCATGGCGCCATCGTGCCAGCAACGGAATGGGGAGCAGCAGGACCATTGCCATCCAGGCAATCAGGCTGGGCCGCAGGATTCCTGTCTTCGCCTGAAGAGTCGGGAAAAAACACCAGCCGGCATAGGCAAGGACGATTGCCGGCGCTACCGCGGGAAGAATGATGGGCCACTTGAGGCCGCGCACCTTGCCCATGAAGTCGATGGTCGAGGTAGCAGCTATGCCGGCCGCGATCGGCAAGATGAACCAAACCGCTCCCGCCCACGACGGTGTATCCACGCGTGCGGCGGCTACGAGCAGCAAGACAACCAGGACGATCCAGAGCACGATGCTCCCAAGCGCTGCAAACCCGCGGGACATAGCGTTCCCTGCAGGATCGGAATCATGCTGCGTGAGCCCGCCCTGGATCGTGATCATCCAGAGCGGCAAAGCTATCAGAACAAGAAGCACCGCAAAAATTGTCATTTTATGAGTCAGCAAGAATCTCGTAAATATTGATCGCCGTTGTATCCTGCATGGCCACTGCCAGATATCTCCAGTCACCCGAAACAGCGATCTCGCGAACGGATACCTGGGGTTCCAGGGCGCCCGCCTTTACGAGACCATCTGAATTGTACGCGGTGACGCCATGAAGGCCCTGATTGACCAGGACGACTTTCTCATCGCAAGCCAGGACAAAGTCGCGCACCGGAGTCGAAGTCTCGTCCACCGGAACAAACTTACCGCCTGAATACGAGAGCGCAGCTAGATATCCCATGCCGCCGATCATGAGGCGCTGACCACTCTGTAGAAACTCAATTCTGCTGGCCTTTCGCTGCCTTGCCGCAATCTTGCTGGCCTTGCCGAATCCGTCGGCGTCGAAGCGGTGGGCGTGAAAATTGCCTGCATTGTCACCGTACGCAATCATTGGCTCGATGGGATGAGCGGCAAAATCCATTATCGCCGAGCCGCGCGTGCGAGTTTTGGCAAGGAATCTGAAACCGTTCGCAGATCGCTCCAGCAATTCCATGGATCCGGATCGGTGCCTGAAAATCAAGTTGCTCGCGCGATGCAACAGGAGGTGCCCGTAGTTCAGGCCAAAGACGAGTGTGCGGAGCAAATCACCGTCAGCAGGCTCGCCACAATCCACGCTCAGCTCGTACGCACCAGGTTCAAGGAAATGAAATCCGTGCCAGGGCTGGCTCGTCATCTCTTCATAAAGTGAATCCGGAATCGGGAGATTGCAAGGATGATGTGGCGGAATGCGATTGTCGAATGGCCTGGCAGGTGTGAAAGACGATGGTGCGGCCGGATTGGAAACCGGCAGAGCGAACGCATTGCGATCATCGCCAAAAATGAAACTGCAAGTCTGGTTGGAATACCAAAGCCATTGGAACTGAGGGTCCACGGGCAGAGCTGTCGTGGCTAGATGTTTGAATCGCATGAGCAGGGATGCGCCGTCATAATATCAGGCGGTTGCAGTAAAAAAGGCCCTGACTGATTCAGGGCCTGCGCAAGTTTTTTAGATCTTCAGAGATGCCGCAGCCGACCTTCTAACCATGCCCACACTATTGCATTCGCCAAGCCTAAAAGGTTCGCGGGCCGAGCGCCGAGTGCTGATTGCTGATTGCTATTTTGGCAACAGACTACACGGAATGTTGTGGAACCCGCTGAACTGGAAGTCGGAGCCCACGACGATTGGCTGATCTGAGGTAACCCGCACGCTGAACGATACGTTAGTAACCCCGTCAAATCCCGGGCCACCTGTTGCAGGACTAACCCAGTTATCATTTCGCGTGGCGCCGGCTGCGAGCGGTGATGTGTTCGTGCCCGTCTCACCGGGGTAAGTCGAAGGCGGAGCCGAGCCCGGAATGGTGACTCCCGCCAGATTGTTACCGCTGTTATCCAGGATATTCACAGCCACGTTGGCAGTGGTCGAGCCGCCATTGAAGACATACAGGTCAGCTCTGGGACTTCCAGCAGTATTGGGGAAACTCGCAGGTGTGCAAACCCAGATAAAGGGCGGTCCGCCTGCTGAGGCTCCAGCAGGTCCCTGAGGGCCTTGTGGACCCTGCGGGCCCTGGACGCCTTGTGGGCCCTGCGGCCCCTGGGGTCCTTGCGGGCCTTGCGGTCCGGCCGGTCCCTGCGGACCAGGAGGTCCGGGAGGGCCAGCCGGCCCACGGTCCTTATCTCCATCTCCATGGTCCCCGCGGTCATCGGAAAGATGCGGACTGGCGGCGACCGCCGGCAACACCATTAAAAACGCTACAACGGTAAGGCACAGGCAGATTATGCCAGCACGGCGTAATACGGTTGAGTTCATACCCATCTCCTTTTCTCAGGCAGAAATGTCAGAATCAGGTGGCGGCCTAATTTAGCCAGTCATAAGCAGCCTGTCAAACGCATAGCTTCACAAAACTTAACCCGGGGCTATTTCGTCGCCGCGCGTTCCAAGAATGGCGCAAAAGCATCTTTTCTGTAAGAATTTATATCTAAGCCAATTATTGCCAGCAGCTCTGGAGTGTTCCATGCATATTGCACGACGACCCCTGCGACGTGCTCATTTCTTGTTGTTCAGTTTGGCATTTTCTCTGACCCTTCCTGCCCTGGGCGCAGAGAAGTCACGAGTGAAGGCCGAGGACTACCAGATAGACGCCGAGATTTTTCCGCAGAGCCACCAGCTTGTGGCGCGCGCGCGGGTCAAGTTCACCGCAATTGGCGACACCAATTTTGGCAGCTTTGAGCTGAACAACGCCCTTCGCGTCACCAAGGTGCTGGACGCGAACGGCAAGCCTGTGAGCGCCGAGCGGATCAGCCAGGACAACGTGATTCGCGTCTCCTTCGCCAGCGGCATGACCAAGGGCGCTTCCGGGACGCTTACGTTTGAATATGAAGGAAAGCTGGCGAGTGTAGATGAGAGTCCGGTGGAAGGACTGAAACTTGCCTACATCGGTGAGGACACTACCTATCTGCTCTATCCGGGACGCTGGTTCCCTATCACCAACTACGGCATCGATCGTTTTACTGCCACCATCAACGTCACCGCGCCGACAGGGACCATCATCGTGGGTAGCGGCTCAGTAGCTGCAGCGCATTCAGTACCGGCCACCAAGACCATCGCCAGCTTCAATTGGCAGAAACCCAGTTTTCCCGGCACCATCATTGCCGGATCTTTTGTTGAGACCGCAGTGGGAACCATCAAGGTCTACACTCGACCCAACAAGAAACAGTATGCAGCGGCCTACGCAGACACCGCCGGCAAAGAGCTCGAATACTTTTCCAGCATCTACGGCCCGGCCATCACACCTTACATCCGTGTGGTCGAATTGCCGGATGACACTGTCCCGGCATGGTGGGCGCCGGAAATTGCCGCCCTGGCCAGCCGCGATATAGAAGAGAAGCCCAACTATCGTTTGCTGGCGGATGCCATCGCGCATCAGTGGTGGGGTGTCGCCATCAGTGCCGCCAGCAAAGACGATTGGTGGCTTGTGGATGGGGGAGCGCGCGATTCAGAGATGCGCTACGTCCAGAATTCCGCCGGACAACAGGCCTTTGAAGAATCCACCAAGGACATGGCCGTCGGCGCCCTGGCCTATGACACCGTGCCGCTCTCCAGCATCAACAAGCTGGATACGTTCTCGCCCCAATTCCAGGCCCTGTCCATGGACAAAGGCGGCATGATCTTTCACATGCTCCGCTGGGTGATCGGAGACGCTGCCTTTGATAAGACCATGAAGGAATTCATGGATACTTTTTCGGGGAAGTCAGCCACTATTGCCGATCTCCAGGGCATTGCCGAAAAGGCCTATGGCGACAAGCTGAGCGCCTTCTTCTCCCAGTGGGTAGATGGGACGGGTGCGCCTGAATTCAAGCTGAAATATACCGTGTTTCGCATCAAGAAGGGCTTCCGCCTGGTGGGACAGGTTTCCCAGGACCTTGATCTGTTCCGCATGCCGCTGGAACTGAAAGTGGATACCGATGGTCAGAGCGAGATGAAGCGAATTGAAGTAGTAGGCACGCAATCATCGTTCTCAGTGGAGACCTTCGGTAAGCCCCGCCGCATCACTCTGGATCCCAACAACTGGGTGCTCAAAAACTCACCTGACCTGCGCGTGCGTGTAGCTATCCGGCGCGGCCAGGAGCTTACGCAACAGGGCAATCTGGCTGAGGCGCTCAGCGAGTTCAACAAGGCCCTTGAGGTCAACAAGAACAGCTCACTGGCCCACTATCGCATTGCAGAGGTCTTCTATCTCCAGCGCAACTATCAATCTGCCGCCAACGAATACCGCGAGTCCATCAACGGCGACAACGAGCCGAAATGGACAGAAGTCTGGAGCCACATTGGACTAGGAAAGATCTTCGATATCACCGGCCAGCGGGACCGCGCAGTAAACGAATACCGCCAGGCCCTGCAAACCAACGACAACACTCAGGGTGCCCTGGACGAAGCTCGCCGGTATCTGGATTCACCCTACCAGCGCGAGACCAAGAAACAGAACGGGTTGTGAGACGTCAGCTCCTAGCTGCTGGCTTCTGATCAGTGCGATGCCTGTTCCCGCCGTTGTTGCGCGTCGCGCATCCACTGCGCCATCTTCTCGTCCTTCGCAGCGACAGCTGCCCAACCCACCGCGGTAGCGTTCCAGCGATAATCGTGGATCGTCATGTCGATGCCGCGGTCGATTAGGAATTGCATGGCTTCAAAATTCTTGTGCCACACCAGCTCATGCAGGATGCTGGCGGGCTCATGGGAGCTCCAGTCTGTGTTGATATCGGCACCGTGCGCGAGCAGAAAGTCGGCGATCTCGAGGTGGTTGTTCATGACAGCAAAGGCGAACGCGGCGTCGAGAACCTGCTGCACATTGGGCTCGCCCCATTCCAGGTTCCCGCGCATCCAGTCATCGTTGGCGGGAAAATGTTTCGCGAGGTCGCCCAGGGCAGGCCTGCCCGCGGCGTCGAACCAGCGTCTCACCTGGGCGAAGTCCCCGCTCCCGGCAGCGTGCGGCAGATCGTCGGGCAGGGGCCAGATCCGCTGCAGCATTGGAAGCAGATGGGTCTGCGCATACGTGAACGCGTGTAGATATGCCCTGCCGGTCCCGTCGTGAGTGATGCCCGAGGAGGGCGGCAGCACGGGACTGTGGAGCACGGCCGGATCGAGGTCAAGAAGCGCCTTAAGGAAAGCTGCGCGATCCTTCAGCGTCGCCGCCGTCCGTTCGATCAAAGCAACCTGGAATTTCACGGATGCGTCGGACAGCAGCCATGCGTCCCGCCGCAAGCCCTCGACAAAGGATGCCAAGTCGCCATCGTCCATCGCGCGTTGGATCTGGCGTTCGACAAACGCCTGCCAGGGCATGAAGGGATCGGGGTCGTGGACGTCGGGCTTGTTTTCGATGAAGTACTGGATAAATTTGGAACGTCCCGGCCCGCCGTCGATCCGCTTGCCCAACTCGGCGTCGACCGTGATCGACCGATCCAACAACAGCGCCGCTACGGTCGCGTGCTCGAAATGGCACGCAAATGTGAACGCCTGGTTCATCGCAGCAAGATCGTCGGCATTCGTATCGAGACGCGCACGAACGCCGTCGACGTCGCCGAGCGCGGCAAGGAACTTCAGCGTTCGAGGAAGAAGACCTCGACGGTGGAAGAGATCGATCAACCGCCTTGCCCGGGAACGGATGAGGCCTTCGCATACCGACGGCGCGACGATTGCGCCGGTATCGAGCAGGAGTTCGGCACATGCCAGGCGCGTGAAGCGCTCCTCGCGGAACGCGTCGCCGCTGTCGCCGAAGGAAGCGGTAGCCATTCCGAGCAACCCGCCGTCGTTTTCATCCGCCTTCCACGATAATAGCGCCGGATATTCCGCCACGAGCTGCCGCAGACCTTCGACGTCGTTGTCATGGATGATGCGCCGGGCCTCGGATGCGGCCCACTCGAGTCCTCTGCCGAGGCGCTGTTTTACTTCTTTGACCAAGTCCTTCCAGCCTGGAAACCCATATTCGTGCGCCAGCACCAACTGGGCGTCACGCTGTGACAACGGCAGCTCCGCTTTTGGCAGCTCGGCAAGCGCCCGGGCGATGGCGCCCGCATTACCGGCAACGATGTCGTGCGCTAGTTTCTTTGCTTGCTTGCGCAGGGATTCCAGGGAGGGACGAACAGGAAGCTTCGATGGGATCACGGGGATCTCCTTTCATGAGCGCCTGTGACCCGCTGATACAGGCTGAAAGAAGATTCAATGCACGCTTGTCTGAATCGAAGCAGGTGGGATTTGTTCCCTTGCCGCGGGCCGGTGGTGCCCTGTCGCACGCTGTACGTAGTATCGGCTACTTGCAAGGCACTGTCAAACCGTGTCCGGGACGACATCAATACGCGAAAGTCGCGACGTGTTGTATCTTTAAAAAACATTCCCGGAGCCAGCAGCTACTCGTACCGCAGCGCTTCAATCGGATCCAGGCGCGAAGCTTTGATGGCAGGCAGCATGCCGCTGACAATGCCCACAAATCCCAGAATGAGGGTGGAAACCAGCAGGTTGGTGGGAGAAATAATCAGGCGAATGTCGCCGGCTGCTGCGTTCTTGGCCATAGCGCTATAGAGAGTCAACGAACCGGCCGACCAGGAGATGGCATAAGCCAGGGCAATCCCCAGCAGGCCTCCAGCAAAGGTGATGGCCAGGGCTTCGGCCAGGAATTGAAACAGAATGTCCCGCTTGCGCGCACCCAGCGCCTTTTCAATGCCAATCTCACGGGTCCTTTGCGTCACTGACACCAGCATGATGTTCATCAATCCCACACCGCCAATTCCCAGCGTCAGTGTGCCGATAAACGCCAACAGGACTTGCAGGCCGAGGGTGATGATCTCAAAGGTATTCACCTGCTTCATGGCGTTGAATATGAAAACGGCCCGGGTGTCAGTGGGATTGAAGCCATGCGCGCCCGCCAGCACGGTGCGGATATTGTCTTCGACCTTTTCGTACTCCATGCTCTCGTAGTCAATCCAGATGCCATCCAGGTACAGCGTGTCCTTGAGGTCGCCGATGGAGGTGAAGGGAATATAGATTTCGCGATTAATGTCATCATCGCCTTCCTGCATCTTCGGTTCCAGCACTCCGATCACTTCAAAGCTCATTCCGTTGATGCGGATCCGTTCTCCCAAGGCGTACTCGCCGGAAAACAGTTTGGTCTTGGCCTCCGAGCCAATCACCGCCACACGCGCGCGCTGGGTTTCATCCTGGGTGTTGTAGAAGCGGCCTTCTGCCAGCTTCAACGCGCGAATCGATTGTCCGCTGGAATTGAAGCCCTCTACCGGCATCTGGAAAGTCCGGTTGTCATGCTGCACGTTGCCCTGGATGCCGGCTTGCGGACTTACATGCTTTACCAGCGCAACCATGCCGGCAATGCGGTCCACATCTTCCAGGGTGAAGCGAATCTCTGTGCCGGCTTTGGAGCCTCCGGCCTGCAAGGAGGTGCGGCCGGGAAAGATACCCATGATCTGCATGCCAAAATTGGAAAAAATGTTGCGGATCGCCCGCCCAAATCCTGCGCCGTAAGCCAGAAGCAGGACAACGGTGGCAATGCCCCAGGCCATGCCCAGCATGGTGAGCATGGTGCGCCGCCGATTGTGCCGCATGGCTTGATAAGCCTGGCCTAAAAGATCACGAACCATAGCTACTCTTTCCTCAACGCTTCCACCGGGGTAAGCATGGCCGCCTTGCGAGCGGGATACAATCCAGCCACGATTCCGGCAAACGCCAGTGAAATGACGGCCAGGGCCGCCGACATCGGCACCAGATGAGGAGGATCGAATCCCGGAGGCGACGGCAGTCTTCCCAGCATCCCCATAAATCCGGCCGCAGCGCCAATGCCCAAACCGCCGCTGAGCAAAGTGAGAAAGGCCCCTTCAAAAAAGAATTGCATAAGAATGCTGCGATTAGTGGCGCCCAAGGCCTTCATGAGTCCAATCTCGCGGGTGCGTTCCGTGACTGAAACCAGCATGATGTTGATGACGCCAATCGCTCCCAGCGCCAGCGTAACCAGGCCAACCCCGCCCAGGAACAAGTCCATGGCATCGAAGATTTTGCCTACCATCTCATGGCTCTCGATTGTGTCCCAACCTTCAAATGCTTCCTTGTTATGCCAGTCAAAGCCGTGATTGCGGGCAACAATGCGATGCACCTGCTCGATGGCGGCGGTGTGCTGCTCGCGGCTGATCGGCTGGAAATTCATGAACGAGATATCGTCAGTGGTTTGCGCGTTCTTGAGGGGGAAGAACAGCCTCATGGTATTGAAGGGGACGTAGACGCGGAAGTTGGTGGAATTATTTTCATCGCGTCCGACGCTGGCCAGCACACCAATGACTTCAAAGCGGACCCCGTTCAACAGGATGGTGCTGCCAATGGCCGGCCGTCCGGGAAAAAGATTGTGTGTCATCTGCGATCCCAGCACGGCCACGCTGCGGCGCTGCTGGTCGTCCAGATCGTTGATCCAGCGCCCATCACCCATGGGCAGATAACGAATCTCATTGAAGTTGGCATTAATCCCGATCACTTGGCCGTTGCTGGTGGCAAAGTCGCTCTGCGCCCGAATATCTCCCCGGGTCAGAACCGGCGAGACCGCCTTCACCAGTTTTGCTTCCTTGCGAATATCGAGGACATCCTGGTAGGTAAGGAAATAAGGTTTCATGCCCTGGTGCTGTCCCGCGACAGCCGGCACCTGCCCCGGCCAGAGAAAGATGATGTCCTGCCCCATGGTGTCGAGTTGGCGCTTGTTGCCGGAGCGGAACCCCTCGCCCAGGCCCACCAGCAACAGCAGCGAGCCCACACCCCAGGCTATGCCAAACATGGTAAGAAAAGACCGCAGTTTGTGCGCCCACAAAGCACGCAGCATCTGGCCGAAAATGTCCAAAACTATACGCATGGCTTAACAGGAATACGCAACCGGAGAACTGAAGGTTCCCAGAGATTTAGACTGATAACCAGATCAATTGTTACCACAGTGAAGGCTGAGCAGGCCCCGAAACAACAATTGCAGGAGCCGACCTGACTGTTTACACGGCGTAGCCGAGACACAACCGAATTAGCCGCAGATTTCCGCAGCGCGGCCTGAGCCGCAACCAAAACACTACATCCACCACGGAGACACGGCAATTTTGTCAATTTCTTACTTCTTCCCGTGCCTTGCCTCCACCTTCAGATCGAGGTTGACATTGCTGCTAATTTCGATGGTTACTTTGACCGGCTCCTTTGATATCCATTTGCGAGATTTTGTCTGAATTACATAATGACCTAATGCCAAAGGCGCAAAGCTAAAGGTGCCGGCCTGATTTGTAGTGGCTTTGAGAGTAATATGGCGGTCGACATTTACAGCAATGATTTCCACTCCGGGTATAACTGCTCCTTCAGAGTCAGTCACCGTGCCGGTGATAGTCGGGTAGCTCCCTGGGCCTTGAGCCATTGCGATGGATGCGAGCAGCAGGAACAGAAGCACAATGGCTGGTTTGACGATTCGATGTCTTAACAGTTAACGCCTCCCGATTCGCGTGAATTCGCGGCTAGAAAGCCCCCGATCTTTCTCTCCACCTCCAGGCACGCAGCAACCGTATCTTCATCTGTCTCTTGACCGCGAATGATCTCCACCTGTGGCATTGCGGTCCCAGCCGGTGTAAACCTCATCCCAATGCACTTCCGCCGGCGATAGGTTATAGAAGCGATTTCGGTAATGCTGAGGGAAGTGGTGCTCGAGGCCAGGATAGTTTGGGGCTTGCAGATTTTGTCCAGCAGGGTAAAGATTTCAAGCTTCGATTCCAATTCGTCGGGCACAGCCTCAATCACCAGATCAGCCTGCCGGGCAGCCTCTTCCACGGTTGAAGCGTAAACCAGCCGCGCCAGGGCTTCTTCTGCTTCCGCTTTCCTGACCTGGCCCTGCTTCAGAGCTTGCTCCAGGCCGGCTCGCATCTCCGCTTGAGCCTTCCTCAAGCTGGCCGGCAAAATATCTTCAAGGACGGTGCGGTATCCAGCCAGCACTAAGGCATGGGCAATTCTGCGGCCGGCAATACCGGCTCCGATCACTGCCACCGTCCGGATTTCCGCCACTTATTAGCTTTTCTCCAGGCTTTCAAGGATCTTGATGAAGTTTGGGTCGGACTTCCTCATGTAATCGCCCAGACGCTTTTTTTCCTCCTCCGTCATGGTTGTGATGCCGACCTGGACTCGACGTAGAGTTGCCGCGATGTCATCAACATAGTTCATCATTCGTATGAGTTCGCCGGTAGCCACCATTCTGTTCACGCTCTCCTGTTCGAAATTATTATTGTCAGCTTTTTCCTGCACTTTAGCAAAGCGGTAAATCGCGGCAGCGATGAACCTGAGCTGGGTTCAGGTTTGAGCACTTGTCCGTTATGCTGGTTGCAGCACTAAAATTGAAACAGTGACTCCTTATGGCTACTGAAAGAGCGACGAAGATTCTGACCGTACTGATCGTAGTTTTCTGCCTGGCCGGCGTCATCGACGCCAGTCTGGCCCTGGGTGAGCACTACAACACTGGGACTTCTCCGTGCGACATCAACACTGCGTGGGATTGTGGAGAAGTAAACCACAGCCCTTATGCAGTGATGCGCGGAATCCCAGTCGCCACGATCGGCATTGTGGGCTATGCTCTCCTGGCCGCGCTGGCTGGACGCTTCCCCTGGATCACCGCCGCCGCCGCTCTGGCAGCCGTCATCTTCAGCCTGCGGCTGACCTGGATTGAATGGAAGGTCCTGAAAGTCTGGTGTATCTACTGTGTGCGCTCGCAAGGCATCATCGTCGTCGTCTTTTTGTTGGCCGTTGCCGCCGCCTGGCTCGCAAAACGAAAGTCTGTATGAACGATGTGAATGCTCGATGCCCGTAGTCTTGATTGGGAATGCTTCCTGTTGTGCCGCCCCTCCAGGGTTCGAACTCGTTACTTACTCCTACCCAGACCTGACGGCGTGCGCCAGGGCACAGCACAATGCCCGTAGCGGTACCTGGATCAGCGTAGCGGCATCACGCTGCAAACTCTTCTTGCTTTTCATCCTGCTTCTGCTGAGTGGCGGCGGGGACTGCCGCTGCGCGATCGGAGACTACAGAAAGCGCGGCCAGTTTTTCTGATAAATCTTGAGTGAGCGCTCCACGTTCAAAGCGCCAGCCCCAGTTGCCATCGAAACGCGAAGGAGTGTTCATGCGGGATTCGCTGCCCAGGCCTAATACATCCTGCAGCGGGACAATCGCCAGCCTGGCCACGGAAGCGAAAGCGGCGCGAATGAAGGCCCAGTGGATGCCATCTTTGGCCTCCCCGATATATGCAGTGACGGAATGTCGCTCTTCCTGAGCAGGTAAAGATTTCCACCAGCCCACGGTTGTATCGTTATCGTGTGTGCCGGTGTAAACCACGCAATTGAGTGGAAAATTGTGCGGCAGATAAATGTGGGCGCCGGGATCGCCAAAACCAAACTGCAACACTTTCATTCCGGGAATGCCCAGACGGTCGCGAAGCGCGTAGACCTGCGGCGTGATCATGCCCAGGTCTTCCGCGATCAATGGCAGATCGCCGATGCGCCGGCGCAACACGTTGAAGAGATCGTCTTTGGGCCCTTCAACCCAGCGGCCGTTGACGGCTGTGGGCTCTGACGCGGGAATTTCCCAAAAGCTCTGAAAGCCCCGGAAATGGTCCAGCCGGACGCTATCAAAATTCTGGAGAGCCCAGGACATGCGCTGCATCCACCACTCGTAGCCTGTGGCCTGGCATACGTCCCAGCGATACAGCGGATTCCCCCAGCGTTGCCCGCTGGCGCTGAACGCATCCGGAGGAACTCCCGCAACCACGGTTGGCTGCAAGTTCTCATCGAGATAAAACAGCTCCGGATGCCGCCAGACATCGGCGCTATCGTAGTTCACAAAAATAGCAACATCGCCGATGATCTTGATGCCGCGCTGCCGGCCGTAGTAACGGAGAGCACGCCATTGCTCGAAGAAAGCAAACTGCATCACGCGTTCCACTTCCAGTTGCTGCTGGTATTTCACGCCAAATTCGTGCAGCCCCTGCGGTTCGCGGCGGGCGAGTTGTTTCGGCCACGTGCTCCAGGACGCCCCCTGATAAACGTCGCGCATCACCTCGAACAGCACAAAATCATCCAGCCACCAGGAATTCTCCCGCTTGAAATTCTCATAGCTGCGGTGGTCGCCATCGCTGCTTTCCAGAAAATTCTGCGCGGCGTAGCGCAGCAAGGGCAGTTTGGCGGCCTTGACTTGATCAAAATCAATTCTCCATGAAGGTGGAGAAGACGCTTTCAGCCGGTTTTTTCCAATCCATCCGCGCTCCGCCAGACGCTCCAGGCTGATCAGCAGCGGGTTCCCGGCAAATGCTGAAATCGCGGAATATGGGGAATTGCCGAGGCCGGGCGGTGAGAGTGGAAGAATCTGCCACAGTCCCTGTTTGCCAGCGGCAAGAAAATCCAGGAAGGCGTAGGCTTCCGCGCCAAAATCACCAATGCCGCCATTCGACGGCAGCGACGTTGGATGCAACAGGATTCCGGAGGAACGCATAGGAAAACAGTAGTTAGTAGTTAGCCACAAAGGACAGCAAAGGAAAACCCGGGTTGGACCGTGAGCATTCGCTCTTCAGATTCTCAATTACCAAATTACGAAATTACCCAATTACCAAATTCTTCCTCAGCTTCTACCGCTTCAAGAGCGCCTCCAGCGCAGTCTGGTTGGTCTTGATCTTGCCTTCTTTCTTCAGGCGCTCATCCAGGTTGTTGATGAACAGGTCCATTACTTCCTGGCGCTTCTCTTGCGTGAGCTGCTCGCGCACTGCGTCTTTGTTTTTGACGAAATCGTCGCCCGTGGTAGAGGCTTCCTGCCGGTCCGTCACCGCCAGCACCACGCCCTTGCGTCCCATGTTTAAAGGACCGCTGATCTCGCCCAGCTTCAGGCCGAAAGCCACGCTGGCCTGGCCGCTCATGGCCCCGATATCAGGCACCTGGGAGCTGTGTT
>DATDGH010000089.1:0-4098 GCA_036522215.1 Candidatus Angelobacter sp.
ATGCACCGATGACCCGATGCACCGATGACCCGATTGCAATTACTGGCTCCCTGTTCCGGAACGAAAGACGAATCAATCCTCCAATCCGAAACAAAGATCTGGTGAGTTTTCAATCACATGCGCGGAAGTACGGAAGCTGCACACTTTTCGCGAATTATTGCCGAAGAGAAACCTTTGCTGCTTTATTCGGGTTCGTTCGCGTGAACCTGTCGCGTCCCGGCGGATTCGCTGCTAAGAGGTTTTGGGGTTCCCTGTTCCCTGTGGCCTATGACCTGCGACCTAAGCAGCGTTAGCGCTACCAAACCCCCTCCCGCTACCTCTGCCGCTACCAGGTTTTCTCTTTACTCTCAATAAGTTAGAGCCAAGGTAGCGGGAGTAGCGGCAAAAAAGGCCTTTCCTGGAAAAATGGGCGGATTTGAAATCATAATTGCACCATAATAGGTGCAATCGAATTTCCGGTTTTTGTAAATCTGCGTGCTCTGCACTGCTATGTCTTTTTAGTTTACCTCGAAGCGAAGCGAGAGGTCCCTACCACTCATTAATCGCATCGGGCAGCGTTTTTGACGGGTCACATTATTTCTGAAAATGCTATAAGAGTCAGGTTCGTGTAAAACCGCGACGAATCCTTGAGTGTTTACAGTTTTCCGTGTCCTCCTGTGTTTCCTCGGCGCTTTTTCTGTTGAGATTTTGCCTTTGATTTTTCCTGTCAAGTTCTTTTCCGTGTCTCTGTGCAACTCCGCGGCTCCGTGTCTCCGTGGTGGATGTTGTGTTTTGGTTGCGGCTCGGGCCGCGCTGCGAAAAACCAGCCGCGAAAATATTTTGCTGTTTGGTTTTGATCTCGAGGGCCAATGCCCAACGCCCAACCGCTCAATCGCTGACCACCGTTTCTTCCTTTTTTCTCTGTGAGACCAGCCAATGCCGCAGGTCGCCGCGGACTTCGGTGGAAAGATCGCTGAATTGGATTCCGTGCTGCCCTTCGCTGTTGGACCAGGCAATCCGTCCGCAAAGTTCGGTCTCCTTGTCGCCGTCGGGAATGCAGAAAATAATGGAGGCCGGCAGGCCAAAGCTCAATGGCTTTTCGATGGCCACGGCGGCGCCGCCGACGCTGATGTTCAGCAGGGTGGCATCAAGGTGCTCGCCGGCGCATTTCACCTTGACCGGTATACACAGCTGGGCGCGGTAGTAGCGTTCCTGCTCTGCGTGTAGAGCTTCGTTGTGGTTCTCCGCTTCATCCTCGCGGTAGGTCTTGAGCTTGCGAATCAGCGTGCGGCGTGAGATTCCCAGGGCCTGGGCCGCCTTGCCCTGGTTCCCGCCAAATTTCTCCAGGCTTTGGAAAATCATCTGGCGTTCAATCTGGTTGAGATCGCCATTCATGGGCCCGTGGCCGTTGGCCGAGGCTGTCACCGGCAGCCGCAAGTCAACCGCGCTTATTTCAGCCTGCGGATTGCTCGCATACATCACCGCATGAAAAATTGCATTCTTCAGTTCGCGCACGTTGCCGGGCCAGTGATAGGCCAGCATGGCCCTGATGGCATCGGAGGTAAAACGAGCTTCTGCATGGTGCTGCTGCAGCAGGTGATCGGCGATCCCCAGCAGGTCTTCAGTCCTTTCCCTCAAGGGCGGGATTTCCAGCCGGAATTGCGCCAGCCGATGATAGAGGTCGCGGCGGAACTTGCCCGCGCGCACCAGCTCTTCCAGGTCCTGGTTGGTGGCGGCCACCACGCGTACGTCGGCTGAAACCTTTTTGCTTCCGCCCAGCCTGTAGTACGGAACCCCGTCCAAAACCCGCAACAGTTTCACCTGGACTTTCAAATCCAGATCGCCAATCTCATCCAAAAACAGGGTGCCTTTGTCCGCCAGCTCGAACAATCCGGGCTTCAGGGAATCTGCCCCGCTGAATGCGCCTTTTTCGTAACCAAAAAGCTCGCTTTCCACCAGATGTTCTGGGATGGCGGCGCAATTTACGTCGATCCAGGCATAATTGCAACGCAAAGAATGCGAATGGATTGCACGGGCAATCATCTCTTTCCCCGTGCCGGTTTCGCCTACGATGAGAACCGCCGCCGGATGACGGGACACCTGCTCCACCAGCTTGAGCACTCGCTTGAGCGCTTCGCTGTGCGCAATCATGCCGTTCGAAGTCCACGAATTGTGCGGCGTCGCTGGCAACCTGACTCCCTCGGGCTCGCGGCAATCCTCTCGAAACATGGCGAATGTGGTATCCCAACCTGGGCCTCGTAAATCATGAGGCAGCTTAGCCGTTGGGGCAAGCGCGGAGTACAAAAGGTCCATTACTTTCGTTACCCATTCTCGGGTGTCGTGCTCCGCTCATTTTTGTGCTGCCTGCCATTCCATTCGCCTGATCGTGATTGATTGAGTCCGCAAGCCAACGGCAGCAATTCAATTCCCGACGACTTGCATCCCTGAGCCTGAACTAGCGCAAACCCTGGCTGTGACAATATGACTCATCAATAAACCTGATGCAGTGACAAAGTGTCGCAGTGCAGCCACCATTGTGCGCCATGATTAGGAAAAGCTTAGCTTCAAGTGCTGGGAAATGAATACGTTACGTTTGTACATCGTCCTTCACGTTTGGCACCCCATGTGCCGCAGTTCATGTCGGGAGAAGGTGTTTTCATGTCCAGACGGGCCTGGCTGTTCTTGATCCTGATGTGCATACTAGGGGCAGTAGTAGGTGTGTACGGCTATTGGACCTGGAAGGTAGATATCGACGTAGCTAAGTTTGTCGCCTACTCCCTCATCGCCCTGCTGGCATCACGGCTGCGGGTAAGCTTGCCGGAAATCACCGGCACCATCTCCGTAAGTTTTCTCTTTATCCTGATCTGCATTGTTGAGCTGAACTTCAGTGAGACTCTTTTTGTCGGCTGTGCGGCCATTCTCATGCAATGTTTTGCCAAACGCCACCGCTGGCCGCGTCCGGAACAGGTCCTGTTCAACCTGTGCAGCGCCGCTTTCGCCATCTGGGGAGCGTTCTTCGTCTATCATGGCCCGCTGCACACGCGCTTTCACCTGAGCCCGGCGCTCCTACTCATGCTGGCCGGATGCGTCTACTTCCTGCTGAACACGCTGCCGGTTGCGGGCATCATCAGCCTCACCGAGCACAAGTCCTTGCGCAAGGTCTGGTCAGATTGTTACTTCTGGTCTCTTCCGTACTATCTGGCAGGCGCCGCCGTAGCCGGCCTGGTGGGCTGGGTAAACCAGAGAGTGAGCTGGCAAACCACGTTACTGGCGCTGCCGGCGATGTTTGTCATTTATCGCTCGTATCGCCTCTACGTAAGCAAGCTGCAAAACGAAAAAAGCCACGTGGAGGATATGGCCGGACTTCACCTCCGCACCATCGAAGCGCTGGCGCTGGCCATTGAAGCCAAGGACCAGACGACTCACGATCATCTGCGCCGGGTGCGTGTTTATGCCATTGAACTGGCCAAGAAGCTCAAGCTTTCTGCAAATGAACTGGAGGCCCTTCGCGCTGCCGCCCTGCTGCACGACATCGGCAAACTAGCTGTGCCCGAGCACATTATTTCCAAGCCGGGCAAGCTGACTCCGGAAGAATTTGAAAAGATGAAGATCCATCCCATTGTGGGCGCGGAGATCCTGGAACGCGTGCAGTTTCCGTATCCCGTAGTTCCCATCGTGCGCTCGCATCACGAAAAGTGGGACGGCTCCGGTTACCCTGACGGCCTGAAGGAACAGGAAATACCGATAGGAGCACGCATCCTTTCCGCCGTGGATAGCCTGGATGCGATGGCCACCGACCGGCAATACCGGCCCGCGCTGCCTCTGGACGAAGCCATGGAGCGCGTGGTCCAGCTATCCGGCAAGTCCTTTGATCCTCAGGTAGTGGAATTACTGCACAAGCACTATCGCGAGTTGGAAGAGATTGCCCGGTCGCACGCTGAGGACCACGAGAAGCTCTCCACGAAAGTCACAGTAAAGCGCGGCCTGGCGCCCGCAGCCGGCTACGATGTTGCTCCTGCGCAGGAATCCGATACCCAGGCGACTACATTCCTTTCGTCTATCGCCGCGGCGCGACAGGAAGCTCAGGCTCTGTTTGAGTTGAGTCACGCTCTGGGAAAT
>DATDGH010000090.1:0-15391 GCA_036522215.1 Candidatus Angelobacter sp.
GAAGCCAAGCCGAGAGAGATCCGAATCTACGAAACAGAAAACGGTAAGGCCCCTTTCAGCGACTGGATGGAAAGCTTAGAAGAGAATCAGAAGAAGGCGTACGGAATCATTATGCAGAGGATCGATCGGGTGGAAGAGGGAAATTTTGGACATTGCGAGCCGGTCGGCGAGGGCGTTTCGGAACTTAAGATTGACTACGGACCGGGATATCGAGTTTATTTTGGTGAATTAGACGATCTGGTCATTTTGTTAACTGGAGGCGTTAAGGCTACCCAAAAAACCGATATTAAGACCGCTAAAAAGCTGTGGAGGAATTTCAATGCCCAAGAAAACTAGAGATTACCATTCATGGCGTCTGAAAAAGCTCGCAGATCCCGAGATCGCGGAGGGTTACTTGAATTCTGCGTTGGAGGACTCTCCGCAGATGTTTCTTAAAGCGTTGCTGAACGTGACACAGGCTCAAAAAAGCGTCGCTGCCATTGCAAAAGCGTCTGGGATTAAGAGAGAGACGATTTACAGAGCACTTTCAAAGAGTGGCAATCCAACGCTGGATACACTTAGCGCGGTACTGGAGACTCTTGGACTCCGGATTCAGGTCGCCGCTCAACGGCATAAGTGAACTAATTTAGCTGCCTTCCTGGGATATCAGTGAAACCTGGCTCAGCAGCATCACGGCGATCAACTGACTTCCAAAGGAGTCTCTTATGAACGATCTCGCTTCACTTCGCCAACACATCATCAATCTTTTGACCAAAGGTGAAGCGCACGTTGATGTGCGCAGTGAGCTGAAAGACTTCCCGTCCAAGCTGCGCGGACGCAAACCGGAGGGCGCTCCGCACACGGCGTGGCAATTGTTGGAGCACATGCGCATCGCGCAATGGGACATCCTGCGTTTCAGCGTGGATGCCAAGCACAAGTCGCCGAAATGGCCGGAAGGGTATTGGCCGGAGACAGAGGCGCCTGCGAGCGACAAGGCCTGGGAGAAAAGTGTGTCCCAGTTCCTGGCCGATTTGTATGACATGTGCGAACTGATCAAGGACACAAAGCGTGACCTCTTTGCCCGTATCCCGCATGGCACCGGACACACGCTGCTGCGCGAAGCCTTGCTGCTGGCCGACCACAACGCCTACCACCTGGGCCAGATCGTATTGGTGCGCCGCATTCTGGAGAAACGCTGAGCCTGGTGGAAGAAAGTGGTTCAGCGAAAGCGCAACAGGATGGGAGAGGTGAAATGCTCTCCGGATTTCAATTGTCCCTGGTCATCCACTTTGTTCCATCCCACATTGGCAGAGACGTAGAACCAACCGTTCCATTCGATCACATGGGTTGGATCTCCCAGACGCTGTGTTGATTGCTCGATCACCTCACAGGAGGTAATCTCCGTTTGCGCTGAATTCAGGTGATAGCGCACAATCCGCTCCGGATCCGTGCCGTTCTGGATACCAATCAAGGAGTCTCCAGAGAGATACAGCCCGTCCAGGCCAGTCACCGCGACATTCTCCGGGTGGGGAAGGTAGTTGAGCTGGCCGGGCTGATTAGCAGCAATCAAGTCGACCACGGCAATTCCCATCGAATAGTCGCCTACAAACAGGCGCTTGCCGTCACCCGCCACCACCGGCGTTTGCGGCGAGAAGAAGTCGCCGGCTATCTTCTCCAGCTTTGCCCTGGCCAGATGGCCGCGCACACGATACACGCCGCCACCGATGCTGTCAGTTACATACACAGTTCCATCTGCTGCGACAGACATGTCACCCAGCACCGCAGGGTTGCTATCAGACAAGTCAAATCTCCGCACCACCTTGCCAGTTGTGCCATCAATGGCAAGAAGGGAAGCCTTGCCTTCATCTTCTTTGGTGACGCCGGTGAATCCGGCCATGGCCGAGGCGGTCATCCACAGCAGCTTACGAGTTGAGTCTGCGGAGACCGCCAGCACCGGCCAGCGCCTTGCTTGTTCCTCCAGGGGAATCTCTTTCAGCGTGCATGGCCCGGCGCCGGATTTGGGCGGCGTCACGCGGTATAGCGTGTGGTGCTGAATGCTGGAGACCACGAACGAGTTTGCTGTTTTGTCGAATGTAAGATCTTCCGGCATCAAGTTGGGAAGCGGTAGGGTGCAGACCAGTTCAGGCTTCTCGATTGCATTGCTGTGTTCCGCCATTTCGCGGGTAAGCGCCGGAGAGTTGAGCGACTTCAAATCATCGTCTTTAGCCACGTCAAACCGCAGGCCCATGGCGGCATATTTTTCCATCCAGCGCAGGGCTTCGTCTTTGTTTCCCAGCCGCGCCTCTACAGAGGCCATGCGCAAAAAATAGAGGGGCGTGGGCGCAGGCATGGCGCGCCCGATCTCGAGCAGAGCTTCTCGCAATTCCTTCCAATTCTTCTGTGTCGCCAACTCTCGGGCATGCTTGTTGAGGTCCATGAAGTGGGCTTTGTCGAGCGAAGGGCAGGGCAGAGTCACCATAGTCAGAATCAAGGTCAACAGGCGATATTTCAATGGATGGTCCTCCCCGCTGCTTTCTTACTTGGACGTTAGACGCCAAAAATTGAAAGCGCCGCTCAAGGCGGCGCTTTTATGGAGGGACTTATTCCTGCTTCAGAACTCTCCATTGCACAGGTCGCGGTCGTGGTGCAGGAGATCGCAACGCCGGTCGTCGAACGAATCAAACGGACGCAGGAACGGCGCTGGTTCGAAGCGAATGAACGCGGGCGGTGCGATGTTGAGCGGTCCGAGCGCGGCAGCCTCTGCGTTCAGCTTGCTTGGACTCAGGTCGGGCCACTTTCCTGTATCCAGACGCTGAATCAGGTTCCCCAACGCCGTTACGGTTTCGGCGGGAGTGAAGGTGCAGTGTCCTGCGCGATGGACAAAAGTCCGGCGCAGTAATCGGTGGTTGCCTGCCTCGTCCACCACATCTTCGTAAGCGCTCTCGTTCTGGTTGGCCACCAAACCGTCGCCGGTGGTGTGCAGAGTCAACACCGGAAAGTCGATGTCGCCGTTAAAGATGATGTTCTGCTCCAGATACTCGACGGAAGCCGGATTGGCCGTGATTCGTGCGGCATCATTCAATGCATCAAGATCAGCATTCAAGTTCAGGCCGGCTGCCTTGTACAGCGCCCGCGTTTCTTCACGGTTTACTGATTTCTCAAACTGTTTTCTGTAGTCCACTCCGGTATTCCAGGAGGGATTGCCGGCTGCGCGAAATTCGAGTTCGGCGCGCAGGGCGAAGACAAATGGAAAATCCACGTTGGCAGACCACAGGAACTGGTTGGCTTCCTGCGAGGCAAAATCATCTTCAGCCGGCTCCGGCGATGCTGGATCGAACCATCCCGGGGTATCACCTAGAGCTGCCACCAGAGCCAGTCGCGCTCTACCTTGCGGCGTTGCCTGGGCCGCCGCGAGAATACTCTCAGCCAGACCAAGATTGGCAAGCGGGTTGGTGATGTTCACGAGCTGTAATGGGCTGCCGAAGGCCAGCAGGGTCTTGAAGGCAAATGCCGCATCCAACGCCTGGTTCCATGTGGCTAAGCCACCGGAGAGCACCCCGCACATCGGCAGCGCGCCGTCAAAGCGTTTTGGGAATCTTTGAATGAGGCCGGCAGTAATGATTCCGCCCAGTGAGTGTCCCCAGGCGATAGTGCGCGTGGGGGTGCCAACCAGAGCATGGAAGGCATCGAGCACGGCGATCTGATCAGGAAGCGCTTCCTGGATGGCCCATCCGGTGTGGGCATAAGAAGAACCAGCCAGGGCAAATCCATTGGCCAGCAGGAAGGCGCGCGTGCCAGGATCACCTACGTCTTGCGCTGGATTGGGTGAACCCGGAGTCACATAACCGTGGCTGTACAAAAGCAGAGTGCCATTCCAGGGTGAAGGGACTTCGATGAGGAAAGTGGCTCCGTCCGGCAAAGTTCCAGTGTGAGTGGTGACCGCAGCAAAAGCGCTGGCGGAGAAGGCAAGGGCGAGAAGCGTTACAGCAGAGATGAGACCAATACGTTTTGTAGGGCGCTGCATGGGGAAACTCTCCTTGTTCGAAACTTCTGTAATTCAAATCTTGAGGCACTGCTCCCGGAGAAGAACTCACCTGAGACACCGGAGGAGATATATAGCCTGTTGAATGATCGCTCATTCATCATTGAGCTGTTCCATTCCCGGGTTTGGAGCATTGAGAAAAAGGGAACACCGACAATTGCAGCCCTGATGGGGCTCGCATGCCTTTCACGTGTCAGCGGCAATCGAACGTAGCAGAGGGCGTTCGACGGTCAAGCACTATCTGACATGGCGCGAAATTATCCTTCAATAGATAGACCGTTGTCAAAGGGGTCAGCGCGGGTCGGCAGGGGCATTCCGTTACAAAGAGATCAGGCCAGGCAGCGATGCCCTTGGTAAAATCTTGCCCGGCCCTGGTCATAAGACTTATTATCTGCGCAAATAGCGGCGAAAAAGTGAGGGGGGAGCATCCCACATACAAGGAGTTCAATTTTGGGCAATCCACTGTCGATTGTGAAAGTTCAGCTAAGGTTCTCCGTCACTTTGTTGTGCCTCCTGTCAGCGTTTGCGACTGCAGGGCAGTGCTCGGATACTCCCAAACAGACTCCTGCGAACACCGTCAACATCCACGTGGATCCAGTGAAGCCGCAGGTCTTTCCCCAGAAGACTACGTTTTTTATCAATCGAATCGTGGATCGAAGCGGCAATCCGCAACCTCTTCTGGCTTATAGCCCCCGCGGAGGAGTCTTTTTCGATCGTGAGCCCTCAGAGATTGTGCGGCAGGCGCTGGAAGATTCATTCAATTCAGCCGGAATGCTTGCCCCTGATGCGGCATCCGCAGATCTGACGATGGATGTGTATCTCTTCGAGTTTGGGTTGGCGAAAGGCTCTGGTTTTGAATTCTTTGCCAAGGTCGAGCTGAACGTCGTGCTCAAGAACAATTCCGGAGCGAAGTCACAACCAGTAACCGCTTTGGGGACCTCCATCCAGGGCCGGGCGATCTTGAAATCCAACATTCAAAAGAACGTGACCGTAAATGTGGAAGAGGCGCTTCAGGACGCAACACGAAATCTGCTGCGAGGGGTGAAGCTCCGGGATGCGGTCCTCGGACTTGAGAAGCCTGCCTCTCCCGGCGAGAAACAGCCTGCTGCAAGCCCGATCGGCGAACCTCTGAGCAAGGCGGAGATTTTGAAATTATTGAAAAGCGATGCCGCCAGTCCTCAGTTGGCCGCCCTGGTGAAACAACGCGGGATCAGCTTCACGCCCACGAGCGACGATCTGGCTGAGATCCGTGGCGCGGGAGGAAAAGACGATTTGATTGAGGCGCTGGCGCAGACCAAACCCAATTGAGAAAAACAGCGGTGCACTTACCCTTTGAGTTGATCTTTCATCTCACGAACAATTGACTTCGCTAACTGGCGGGCAAGCAGCTTCTCATCCACGCGGCTGGAAGTTCTTACCTTCAGTTCTTTCTGCAGCAGGCTGCCCTGATTGCTGCGGCGTTGAACGCTGAGTTGCGCACGCAGGCTTCGTCGACCGGCGCCGAAGCCGATGATGACCTCTTTGGCTACGCTGCCTTTCTTATATTCGAGCACACTGCCATCAACAACCAGGGAGCGCTCCGCGTCGGCAGGATCCACCACCTCATCTTCCGTGAGAATTTCCTCGAACATCCCCGATTTCTTCAGTTCGGTCTTGAGTTCCGCGTAAAGGAAGTCGGCAAATTGCGGAGAGAGCTCCACTCCTTCCACCTGGGTAAAATGTTTAACCTCAACTGACTTGTATCTCGGCTTGTCTTTGGCAAGCGCGCATACAGAGATCAGCAGTATTAGAACCGGCAATATCAGCCGTTTTGCCGACATGGACAAACTCCTTTGCGGAATCAGTGGCTTCAAACCGCGCCGCATTATAGTGCAGACAAAGGTTAAATTCAGAGGCTTTTTGCTATGGTAGTATACACACGATTTACAGCAAATTAGCCATGAAGATACTGCTCTCCCAAATGGGAACAGCCGCAAAACGAGGGCTGACGGCGAAGTGCGTTCTCTTCAGCAGTTGTGCGCTGCTGCTGCTTTCGTTGACGTCGAGCGGCATGGCTGCCGACGTCAAGGTCCGGGGCTATATCACTTCGCTTCCTGACCAGCATTCGATTGCGATTCTTGATGACGTGATTGCCTACGATACAGCCACTCGCATAGAGCAGGATTGTGGAGCGGCCGATCATGGCCAGAGTGGGCTCGCCGTGGGCGTATTGATCGAAGCGGAGGGAGCATGGACAGCTCCCCACCGCTTTAGCGCACGCAAGGTCAGTTGTGATGCCGGCCAGTTCACGCGTGAAGTCAGCGAAAGCGCCTATTTCCAGGAGGAGCCCTTAGAGGCTGGAAAAATCACCGCGGGGACACCGCTGCGCCTTAAGGCCGACGGTGAATTGCTGCTGCTCACTGATACTTCGCAGAAAAGCTGGACTACCAGGTTCTCCGAGGCCGGTGGGGAATCGTCAAGTCCGAAGATTGTAGGGTCGCGGATTCACTATCGCGGTGTGCGCAGCGATGATGGCTTGATTCACGCATCTTTCGTCGAGCTGGGCTCACCTCCGCCAGCCGATGCCTACAACAATCCGGGCGGAATCAAGATCTTGCCCGCGGTTGAGCCGAAGAGCGGAATCCGAATCCTGGAGTTTCGCAAAGGCGACAAGGTGCAGGGACGGCTCAAGCTATTTCCTGTGATTGAAGTACAGGATTATGTAAAGAAGCTGGGCTTGTCCCTTTTGCCCGGCGCCGCAGAAGTGACCAAACGGCCGGTTGAGTTCCGGTTTTTTGTGGTGGAAGATGCCAGCATCAATGCGGAAGCCTTGCCGGATGGAACTATATTTGTAAATACCGGATTGCTGGGCGCACTGGAAAATGAGTCGCAGCTGGCATTTGTGCTAAGTCACGAGATTGCCCATGTGCTGCAGGCGCACCACTGGCGCGAGGTAAATGACACGCGGGCGAAGCGTGTGTTGATCACCATCGCCGCGCTGGCCGGTTCCTACTACATTGGTAATCTGAGCTTGTATCTCGGGCAGATTGGACTGGCCGACGTGGTCAATGGTTATTCACGCCGTATTGAGAACCAGGCAGATCGACTGGGACTGCAGAACTGCATCGATCATGGTTATGACCCTGGTCCCGCCGTTGGCTTTTTCCGCATCATGGTAGAGCGCTACCGTCAACGATCCACCAGCGCGATCTGGTCGAACCATGATTCCAGCCTGCTGCGTGGAAGCTTTCTTACTGTTCAGTTGATCCGCCAATATCCGCAGGAACGCTTCGCGGGGACAAAGCTGGACACGCCCGCCTTTCAAACCATGAAAGACGCAATGGGCCCGGTAAAAATCGAATAGTGAAGGAGCTTCAGGTCAAGTCAAACTTGAGCTCACCCAGCTTTTCAACACTGCAGGCGATCTTGTCGCCGGGTTTTAGCCACACCTGTTTGTCTTTGGGTTTGCCCTGAATTACGCCTTCAGGAGTTCCGGTGAAGATGATGTCCCCAGGCCGTAGTGTGATGTAGTGAGAGACATAGCTGACGAGTTTACGGTTATGGTGAATCATGTCACTGGTATTGGAGGACTGGCGGGTCTCGCCATTGACGCGGCATTCGAGCTTCAGGTTATCGGGATCGATCTGGTCGGCAGTCACCATATACGGTCCCAGCGGAGCAAACTGGTCGGGAGTCTTGCCAATCAGCCACTGGCCTCCGGTCTCAAGCTGGAGATCACGCGCGGTGAAATCGTTGCCGGTGGCGTAGCCGGCAACGTAGGTGAGGGCGTCAGCCTCGCTTACGTTCCTTGCTTCCTTGCCCATCACGATTACCAATTCGATCTCGTAATCAAACTTTTTTGCCACTTCCACCGGCAGCTTGACGCTGCCGTTGTGATGATTGAGGGCCACGTTAAATTTACTGAAGAGCACAGGTTCTTTAGGAATCTGCGCGCCGATCTCCTGGGCGTGACGGCGGTAGTTCAGACCAATGCAGACGATCTTTTCCGGACGGGTCACCACCGGGCCATATGCAACGTTCTCTTCTTTGCTAAACGCCTTTTGCGCGGCGCGCGATTTCAGGGCCGCATCTACCAGCGCATTGAGGCTTGGACCGTCCTCCTGCTGCAGCAGGTCATCCATGGTGGCCGGCGCGCGCATCTTCAGCAGCGTTGCGGCTTCGGGCACGTTGAGGATGCCCTTATCGGTCTTTACTCCCAGGCGATACTCGCCATCTTTGCGCATGGTGAGCAAAGTTAACCTCTTGGCTGTACCCCGTTGATGATTGCCGGTTTCTTTGCCTTCGGCGCGCGATGATGTCAATTTTCCAGTGGCAGCCATAGCGGCAATAGCGCCTGCTCCCTTCAAGATGTTTCTACGATTCTGTTGCATGGCGTGAGCTCCTGAACACTGTAGGCGACCGGAGTCTAAGACGGTCAGCCGCAGGTGTCAAGCGTCCGCCTTGACACTGTCCCGCCTTGACATGTGTCCCGCCTTGACATGTGTCCCGCCTTGACACCCGCCTTGACACTGCACCATGCCCAAAATAGACTTTCGTTCCCGCGTTGCAAAAGGAGGAACCAGCATGTTGTCCCGGTCAACAAAGTTTCTGGTAGCATTGGCGCTTGCATTCTGCACATTGAGTGGAAGGTCACAGATGCTGCCCAATCCGTATGGCCTGCCCATCGGCCTAGATACCTCGAAGAAAGCCGCTGCCGCCGCGCTCGATGAAGCCCGCAAAAACAAGTGGACCATGGCAGTCGCCATAGTCGATCCCAACGGCGATCTGATCTATTACGAGAAGATGGACAACACGCAACTAGGCAGCTCCCAGGTTTCCATTGCCAAAGCGCGCTCGGCGGCGCGCTTCAAGAGACCCACCAAGGCATTTCAGGATGCACTGGCAGCAGGCGGAGCCGGCTTACGCACTCTGGGGCTTGAAGGCGCAGTTCCGGTAGAGGGCGGAATTCCCATTGTCATGGATGGAAAGATTGTGGGCGCGATCGGCGTCTCCGGAGACACCAGCGATCATGATGGCGTCTGCGCGCAGGCCGGCGTTAACTCATTAAGTCCGCCGTCGAAGTAACCCACGGGAATCCGGTAATCGTCGCGATCGCGCTTCAGATGACCCGATGCACCGATGGACCCGATTAATGATGTCCGAGGACAGGATGTGGGACGTACGGTGATTCCAGCTCCGCCATTTCCTCCTCGGTCAGCTCAGAGAGAGTGCGGCAACGGCATCGTCCAGATGATGAGGCTTCGTGGCGCCGATAATGGGCGCTGTAACGCCCGGTTTATGCAGCAGCCATGCGAGAGCCACTTGTGCCGGCGGCACTTCGCGCTTCTTCGCCACCTGCTCTACAGCGTCCACAACACGATCGTCGGCTTCACGGGTGTAGAGTTTTTGCGCGTAATCATCGGCTTGAGAACGGAGCGTCCTGGTTTTTCGATTTCCGGCAAGCAGCCCACGAGCCAACGGACTCCAGGGAATCAACCCGACGCCTTCTGCACGGCAGAGGGGAATCATTTCCCGCTCTTCTTCGCGGTAGACAAGATTGTAGTGATTTTGCATGGTGACGAAGCGGCTGAAGCTGTGGCGGTCCGCAATGTAGAGCATCCGCGCGAACTGCCAGGCGAAGATCGAAGACGCGCCGATGTAACGTGCCTTTCCAACCTTGATGACGTCGGTGAGGGCTTCCAGCGTCTCTTCCATCGGAGTTTCCGGATCAAAGCGGTGGATCTGATAAAGGTCAACGTAATCGAGGCCAAGACGGCGTAAGCTGGAGTCAATTGCGTCCATAATATGCTTGCGGGAAAGGCCCTTCTGGTTGGGCGCATCGCCCATGGGAAAGAAAACCTTGGTGGCGATCACCAGATCCTGACGGGGCGGGCCAAAGTCCTTCAAAGCGCGGCCCAGGACCTCTTCACTCTTGCCCAGCGAATACATGTCTGCCGTGTCAAAAAAGTTGATGCCCAACTCCAGGGCACGCTTGATGAAAGGGCGGCCCTGGTCTTCGTCCAGCACCCATTCGCGCCAACTCTTGCTGCCATAGGTCATGCAACCCAGGCAGACACGAGAGACTTTGACTCCGGCGGAACCAAGATTGACGTAGAGCATAAACACCAGCCCCTGGCCTTTAGCCGTTGGCTTTTTTCTGCACACGTTAAACAAGGGAATATAGCAGACTCGCCTTCGTTATGCGGCTTGAGACGAGGATCTTGCTTCGTTATGATGGAAACAGTGCCATTCTGACGAAGAATTTGGTGATTGAGTAAATTGGTAATTTGGCAATTGGAAATCAACAGCCCAATCTCGCCGTTGAGAAAGGCGGGCGTGTGTTCTTATCTGACCAGGTGCAGCTCACGAAAATCCACCGCGAACGCCGGAAAATTTCTATAATGATTGTATGGCCAGAGGTTGGGAAAGCAAGTCAGTGGAATCACAAATAGATCAAGCCGGCGAAAAACAATCCAACAATGCTAAGGTTCCAGTGAACGATACAGAAAAGAAAGCGCAGCGCGAACGCGAAATTCTGTTGCTGGCGCGCGCACGAGTTCTGCAGCAGCTCGCGGCATCTACCAATGAACGCTACAGCGAATCGCGGCGGCAGGCGTTGAAGGAGTTGGACGAGAGGCTGAAGAACAGTACCTAGTATTCAGTGTTTAGTACTTAAAGCCTTTTCATAATTACCGCAAACCGATTTCTTTACCATGCCAACGATGCTGCAACTCTTCAGCCGGAGACGTTTGCGGGCTGAATGCTCTCCACTGACTGCTCGCTAAGCTGTTTGGAATCAGTGGATACTCAAACGCATCGAGGTGTCGGGTGTTTCTTCCGATGACCGGGGTCCCCGACGCGCGCTTCGCGTGGCGGGGTGGTGGTGACCCGATGCACCGATGCACCGATGACCCGATTGCCAACACGACCAAAATGCCGGAAGCAGTTAGTGGCTTTTATGAACTACGCCCTCGGCGTAGCGACCCGGCTCGTGAACGGTGACTTTACTGTGCAACACCTTCGCGCACTCGTGCTGCGGCTGAAGGGTTATCAGGTGGACACGGCGTCCAGTCTGGACGAAGCCCGAAATGTGATTTCTCCGAGCAAATACCAGTTAGTGATTGTAGATGTCGGCCATTTTGCCGGCCCCGAGCTGCGGTTTTGTGAAGAGTTGAAGAAGCAATACCCGCATCAGAAACTTCTCATGCAGGTTGATTACCACCTGTTCTTGTTCGGAAATACATGTCCGGACAAAGTGATATCCAGGGAAGAAGGACCGCAACACTTCATTGCTGAAGTTGAGAAGGCGCTGAGCGCGGCCTGAATGTTTTTCTATTTGCGCGCCGTGGCCGCCGGTTTCCAGGTAGTCAGGAATTGGATAATATCTTCTTCAGTCATTACCCGCGCCCTCTCAAATTGCGCGGTTGAATAAAGCACCGCGCCTTGCGACGAGAGTACCGCCAGCGAAGGAATCCCTTTCTCCAGGTCCACCTGGTATTTCTTTGCCAGATCCAGGTTCCGGTCGGAGCGTCCAATATCTACGTGGACAACTTTGAAGTTTGCATTCAGCAGAGGTTCGATCCGCGGCTGGTGAAATCCGTAGTCCAGCGCATAGCAGTCCCCACACCAATTCGCGCCAAAGACCAGCAGAACGCGCTTGTGCTCTTTTGCCGCTTCGCCGAGAGTTTCAGTAATTTCCTGCTGCGCATTCACATCTGCGCGGTAAAGATTAGGATTGCGTTGTGTAGGGATCTTAAGCGGCGTCCTGGCCGACTGGGCCACAGCTCCAGCAACCAGAAGAACCAGAAACAGAAATAAAAGTTTGTTTTTCGGCATACGCATTAGACCAAACCCCACTCTCCGTGTCACAACAATTCTTTTAACACGGCGATTGTTTCTTTCCCGTAACACTCGATTATACTTATTCTCCTATGGCAAACCCATCGAGTCATCCCGCCGGATCGTTTTGCTGGATCGAGTTGGCCACCAGTGACCAGGAAGCAGCCAAGACGTTCTATTCATCTTTGCTGGGCTGGACTGCCAACGACAGTCCCATGGGGCCCGATGAGTTTTACACCATCTTCAGACTCAATGAACGCGACGCCGCGGCAGGCTACACCCTGCGCAAAGAAGAGCGAGAACAGCACGTGCCCCCGCATTGGAACCTCTATATAGCCGTGGTTAACGCGGATAATTCCGTGGACAAGGCAGCCAAGCTCGGTGGCACTGTGCTGGCGCCCGCTTTTGACGTGATGGATGTTGGCCGGATGGGAGTGATCCAGGACCCTACCGGAGCGGCCTTCTGTGTGTGGCAGGCCAAAAAGCATAGCGGCCTGGGCGTCAGCGGTGAAGACAACTCGTTCTGCTGGGCCGATCTAAGCACTTCTGACCCGCAACGTGGCGGCAAGTTTTATTCAGATTTATTTGGCTGGAAGTTGGAGAAGGGCGAAAACGATCCCTCCGGCTACCTGCACATCAAGAATGGGGACAAGTTTATCGGCGGGATTCCACCGGCTGAACACCGACCTCCGCAGTCTCCCGCTCACTGGATGCTTTACTTTATGGTTGCCGATGTCGAGTCCTCGACGGAGAAGGGCAAGAGCCTTGGGGCCAAGGTTTACATGCCTCCGCGCAAGATGGAGGGCGTAGGCACATGGGCGGTCCTGGCTGATCCTCAGGGTGCGGCCTTCGCATTGTTCAAGTCGGCGCGGTAGGCAAAATGTAGCCCTTTGCCTTTGGCTCTTGTCTTCTGCTTTCCGGCGCTGCGTTGACGGAGTTGTTCCTTCTTGTGAAGAACCTATTGTCGTTCGAGAAAAACCTAAAGCATTTTTATAGTAGGTGTAGACCGACCATGCCAACGATGCGGCAACCCTTCAGCCTAAGAGGTTTGCGGGCTGAATGCTGAGTGCTGATTGCTAAATCTAATTGGGATCAGACCGCTAACACAAACACTGCACTCATTATGAAAATGCTTTAGATTAAAGAGCCAATAGCCAAAGGCCAATAGCCGGTTATTCAGGCCGCGATATCCAATCGGGTCAAGCTGTCTGGCGCCTCTTTTTCAGGAATCTTTCCCTTCCTGCTTTCCTTGGCCAGTTGGCAATTCAATTCCGCGCCCAGAAGCATGAAAAAACCTGTCCAGTAGAGCCAGATCATCAAAGCAACGGCGGCGCCCAGAGTGCCGTAGGTCTTATTGAAATTGGCAAAATTGCGAAAGTAGACTCCAAGTCCATAGGAGAGTCCAATCCAGCAGCCAACCACCAGAACTGCTCCGGGCAGAGTACTCAGGAAGCGCTGTTTAACATTGGGAGCGAGAAAGTAAAGAAACTCTACTGCCAGCACCGTAAACCCCACAGCCACGATCCAGTGAATGTAAGGCCAAAGAAGAGCAAACAGCCAGGAGAGGTGCATGTGTCCTGCAAGCCATTCGCCGAAGCGCGGCCCGACAATCAACACCGCTAATGCGGTCAGCATCAGCAAGCCGACGATGACCGTGAGCAGGATAGCCAGAGGACGCGTTCGCCAGAAGCGGCGATTGTCCTCAACTTCATATGCAATATTCAAGGCCTCCATAGCGGACGAGAACCCACCGGAAGCGCTCCACAACGTAGCTAGAATTCCGAAAGAAAGAAAAGTGCTGCGGTTAGGCGAGATCACTCCGGACAGGACCTTCTCCAATAAGCTCATGGTGTCTTTAGGTATGAAGCTGCCCATAAGCCCGACTGCTTGGTTAAACAAATCAGGGATCGGCAGATAAGCCACGATCGCGGAGAGCAGAATCAGTGCCGGGAACAGCGACATCACAAAGTAATAGGAGAGTGCAGCAGCCATCTGCAAAGTATGCTTGCGGCTGATATCTTCTCCTGTGTGCCACAGAGCTGCTTTGAGTCCGCGAAGTGTCATTAAGAATTTGGATGCGTTATTGGCGACAGAGTCTGGTTTAATTTTTCTGGCGTATCCCACACAGAAACACTTTTTGGTTCTACGGTGTATTCCTTGTAACAGTTGCCAAAATTTGCTCTTGACAAAACTTTGCACACCAACAGGGTACGGACAGTTGCTGAACATTGCCAACATCCAAAATGGCGTGCTGGATTCCAACTTGCTGGCGCCGAATTTTGGCAGCATCGGTGATCCGGGAAGTTCGGATATTGCACGCACGTTCCAACTCTCGTTCCACGTGCGTTTCTAAAAAACAAAACCGCTTTCCATGCTGGTAGTGGGTCATTTCGAACGAAAATTGACCCACTACCGCCGCTCGGTACTCCGTTCGTAGCCACCGGCACTTTGTCTTTTCCTCTTGACTTAAATTCAAAGGCTTCTTTATTATCCGACGCACTGCAGTCACTAAGCTGTAAGTTGTTGGCGAACGACCATTTTGCCCATCGCTCGCACGAAAACCCCTAGAGCTGAAAAAAGAACTCAAGAAGTCTGAATGCTGCCGTTGGCTTCATGCGGTTATTAATTGGCTATCTGTTTTTCGGGTCCCGTGCTGTTGAAGTTACTTTGTCTTGAAACCTGGAGGCGGAGATGCAATTTGGTGTGTCCGCGGGCATCAGAAAGCGAATTCAGCAATTAACTCGATGTGGTGCCTTGCCATGGATTCTATGTCGGATCCAGAAGCGATCGTGACCGAATGGCGACCACTTGCTGCGGAGTGGCGCGCCGCGCTGATTCGCGGGCACTCGGCCATGCGCCAGGCGCCGCAACCAAAACAGTTGAAGAAACTGACTGTGCTGATCTTCGCCTGTGTAATCTCCATTTCCTCTTTTGTCCAGTCAGACGCTCAGACCTCCCTTCTCGTAGCTTGCGCCTTGATCGCTCTTGTGACCGGGCTGGCCGCAGTGATGTGCCTGCGGAGCTGCCAATCCCCGGTTCTTCTCCAATCCTGCCTACGCGCCGCACCGCTTCTTTCTGCCGTCCTGTTCTTCGCAGCGGGCAGCATCTGTGTTTGCGGTCAAACCGTTTCCGACGGAAACCAGACTGGCTTTCCCGTATTCGGCACATTCCACGGCAGCGATCTGGACACGGTGTTGCTCTCCGGTGGGAACCTGCACATCGAAATTCCCATTGCCAGCTTTCCCCAGCGGCACGGCCAGTTCGGCTACAAATTCGTTTACGACTCGCCCTCCTACACTCTGAGCTTCTACCGGGATCCGACCTCGGGTCTGTATTGGGACGTAGGGATTACGCCGGACGCAATGCCGATCTTCGGCGGGAGACTCACCGGCCCCTTCGGCTGGGGGCTGGGCTATACCGAAGACATCATTTCCTGCTCAGAGCCAAGCACTCCTGGTCCGCCTACCGACTATACGAATTTCCTCAGGCATAACTATGTGCTGCACGATCCCAACGGCACAAAACATCCACTGGCCCTGAGCTACACCTACG
>DATDGH010000091.1:0-2390 GCA_036522215.1 Candidatus Angelobacter sp.
GCTGAGGCTGAACCTGAAATACAAGCGCGCGAAGAGGCTTTGATAAAAGCTCTGCCTCCAGCCGCAAAAATTGCCCGCCGCGGTGGGCACAAAAAAGGAGCATTTCATGCCTCGCGTAAAACGTGGTACCAAGCGCCGCCAGCGCCGCAAGAAGATACTGGAGCGGGCGAGCGGATACTTCCTCACAAAATCAAAACTCTATCGCGCTGCCAAGGAATCAGTAGAACGCGGTCTGAAGTTTGCCTACTCCGGCAGGCGCCTGAAAAAGCGCCAGTACCGGTCCATCTGGATTGTGCGCATTGGGGCTGCCGCCAAACAGCACGGCATCAGTTATAACCAATTTATCAGCGGCCTGAAAAAGGCCGGGGTTGAACTGGATCGCAAGGTTCTTGCTGATATCGCGGTCAATGATCCTGCTGGTTTTGGGGCTTTGGCAGAAACAGCCAAGCGCGTGAATACTGCTTAGTCGCTGAGCGCAGTTCATTAGCTGCTGTCCAGCCGTTTGGTGGCTTACGCAATCGGGTCATCGGTGCATCGGGTCACCACCACCCCGCCGCGCGAAGCGCGCGTCGGGGACCCCGGTCATCGGAAGAAACAACCCAAAGACCTCGCGGGCCTCGCTTGAATTGCATGGCGTATACGGTTCCCAAACTTGAAGACTATTCACCTGCCTCTCTGGACGAGGCTGTGCAGGAATTGCTGACTGCTGTCCGTGAAGAGGCGAATGCAGTCGGAAGCGAAAGCGATTGGAAGGCGTTTCGCGACCGCTGGATGGCACGCAAGAATGGCATCCTCACGCAGATTAATGATCTGTGGCTGAAGGCGGCTCCCGCCCCGGCCAAACGCGATGTAGGGTCGCGCGTCAACCAGCTAAAGGTTGCAGTCGAACAGGCGGTGGATGCCGCTCAACGGCGCATGAGTGGAGGCGTTTCCAGGGCACGGTTAGAATCGGAACGGATTGATGTCACCCTGCCCGGTATTTCGCGGCCGCTGGGGGCGGAACACCCTGTCATCAGGACCATGAATGAGATCGTGGGTGTCTTTCGCGCGATGGGCTACTCTGTGGCTGAGGGGCCGGAGATTGAGACCGACTACTTCAACTTTGAGGCGCTGAATTTTCCGCCGAATCATCCGGCACGAGATACGCAGGACACAATATTTATCGCGGGCCAGGAGAGAAAACGGCAACGCGATCGGCTGCTCCTGCGCACCCACACCTCCCCGGTGCAGATACATGCCATGGAGCAGCAACCGCCACCTATTCGTGTGGTTGTACCGGGCAAAGTGCATCGCGCTGATACTGCGGACGCCACACACTCGCCTATTTTCCATCAGGTGGAAGGCCTGGCGGTGGACACGAATATCACGTTCTGCGATTTGAAGGGCACACTGGACCACGCCATGAAGGCGCTGTTTGGATCGGATGTGAAGACGCGTTTCTTTCCGTCGTTTTTCCCATTCACGGAGCCCAGTGCTGACGTTTCCATCACTTGTTTCAAATGCGGAGGCAAAGGTTGCCGTTTATGCAAGAACAGCGGCTGGATCGAATTGCTGGGTTGCGGCATGGTAGATCCTTCGGTGTTCAAATTTGTGGAAAGCAATGGGTACAAACCCAGCAAGGTGAGCGGATTTGCCTTCGGCATGGGCGTGGAGCGCATCGCTATGCTGAAGTATGGGATTGATGACATCCAGTTGTTTTTCCAGGGCGATGTGCGGTTCTTAGATCAGTTTGTTTAGAGACTAGAGCTTGACGGAGAATTTGGTAATTGGGTAATTGGGTAAGTTGGTAATTGAAAGGCTACCCTCTGCTATTTCCGCTGACTCTTGCTTGCTATGTGGCGACGGCTCAGTGCTATTAAAAAATGAAAGTATCACCCAAATGGCTCCGCGAATTCGTTGACATCAAGGTCGACGACAGGAGACTTGCCGATGACCTCACCCTGGCGGGAATCGCGGTTGAGTCCATCGAGCAAGTGGATGGGGAAACCCTATTTGCCATGGAGATCGGCACGAATCGCCCGGATGCCATGTGCCATTTTGGTGTAGCCCGCGAGATCTCAGCCATTTACGACCTTCCGCTGAAAGCGATTCAGCCACAACTGGCAAAAGCTCGCCCGGCAGATAAGCCATTCCCGATCGAAATCCAGGATCCTAGCGGCTGCGGCCGATATACCGCTCGCATGGTGCGCAAGGTAAAGATCGCGCCATCTGCGGCGAAGATTCTTGACCGCTTGCGCATTGACGAGCATGGCGGCGTGAGCAACGTGGTGGATGCCAGCAATTACACGCTGATGGAGTTGGGTCATCCCACCCATGCGTTCGATCTGGACAAACTGGCAGGCGGCAAGATCATTGTTCGCCGGGCCCGTCAGGGAGAAACCTTGAAGACC